>JAAEKY010000146.1 GCA_024227235.1 Desulfobacteraceae bacterium
CATTCTTTTTAAGAAAAAAACAAGGGTTTTGCAAATTTGTTGATCATCATCAATAATTAAAATTTTTGGCATTTTTATACCTTTATTTTTAGCTTTTAATTGAGAATATCGCGTATCTTCTCATTAAGATCTTTCATGACAACCGGCTTCATTAAAAACCCGTTGATACCCATGGAAACAGCTTTTTCCTCTGTCAGAGTTTCACTAAATCCTGTACAAAGCAATATCGGGATATTTGGGCGTATCTTGGTCAATTTGGATGCAAGTTTATCTCCAGGCATATTCGGCATAGCAAAATCTGATATGACAAGATCAAATTTGTCAGGTTCAGCACGAAAGGCTTCAAGCGCTTCAGTACTGCTGGTTCGTGAAGTAACTTGATATCCCAGACGCTCCAACATCTGTTTTACAATTATTACAACACTATTTTCGTCATCGACAAGAAGAATTCGTTCGATCCCACCATGGATGGGGTGTTTCATTTGGTGAACCTTCTGCGTTTTAGAGGGGTTTTTAACAACCGGCAGGTAAATATGGAATTCGGTACCTTTATCTGGTTTACTATATACGGTGATAAATCCATTCATACTTTTTATGATACCATGAACAACTGATAATCCCATACCCGTACCCTTGCTCTTCCCTTTAGTGGTAAAAAAAGGATCGAAAATTTTTTCAACTAACTTTTTATCCATTCCCTTTCCAGTATCTGATACAATTAGAAAATTATAAATTCCGGGCATTATGTCAGAAGTGACAATATCGGACTTGCTTAATTTAACTTCTTCCAATCTGATAATCAGATCTCCACCGGTTTTTTCCATGGCCTGATATGCGTTTGTTGCCAGATTCATTACAACCTGATGAATTTGAATCGGATCCGCTTTAATGATCCCACAATCTTTTTTAATATATTGCTTGATATTAATGGTGGTAGGGATTGTAGATCTGATGAGTTTTAAAGCTTCTTTGATAATAGGTTGTATTTTTATTAATTTTAAGTCGATACGTTTCTGTCGTGAAAATGTCAGGATCTGTTTTACCAGACCTTTTGCTCTTAGGGAAGCAGTATAGATTTCCTGAAGGTTTTCTTGAAATGGACTGTCTTCCGGGATATCCTCCATTAACATTTCTGAATGCCCCACGATAGGGAAAAGTATATTGTTAAAATCATGGGCAATACCACCAGCTAATGTACCGATAGATTCCATTTTTTGAGATTGGTGAAGTTGAGCTTCAAGTTGTGTCTTTGCTTTTTCAGCCTGCTTACGTTTTGTAGTGTCAATCCAATGATTTACTACATTAGTTAAATCACCTTTGTCGTTATAAATTGGAAACATAGTACCTTCAATATAAACTTTATTAGCATCCTTATATCCAAGCTTCTTCGCATCCCATTCAACTGAAATATTAGCTGTTTTTCCATGTTCAAATACTGTACGAATTTTTGGTATTAAACCTTGCTCTATAGCAACTTCATCTTCAAAAACATTGTATTTACCTATCAATTGTTCATCAGTAATATTTA
>JAAEKY010000147.1 GCA_024227235.1 Desulfobacteraceae bacterium
GTTGGTGATTGTCCTGATGATGGTCATGCTTTACAATATTTTCAATCAACAGCAAGTCGGACTGGTGGATATCGGATATTCAGAATTCCTTGCAATGGTTGAAGACGGTAGAATTCAGAGTGTTGTAATTCAGGGTCAGGAATTATATCTAACCGATGGAAGTGGCGCTAAATATAAAAGTTTTGCTCCGAATGATGGTGAACTGATTAGTTTTTTGCGTTCCAAAGGGGTGGCCATAAAAGCCAAACCACCCGCTGAATCCTCCTGGCTTATGAACATAGTTGTTTCATGGCTTCCTATGATTGTTCTAATTGGTGTATGGATCTTTTTCATGCGTCAGATGCAGGGGGGGGCTGGTGGTGGAAAAGCGATGTCTTTCGGGAAAAGCCGTGCAAGACTCCTGGATGACAAAGGAGAGAAAGTCACCTTTGCCAATGTCCAGGGGATTGATGAGGCAAAAGAAGAATTATCCGAGGTTGTCGATTTTTTAAAAAATCCTGCTAAATATACACGGCTCGGTGGACGTATCCCAAAAGGGGTGTTGCTGGTGGGAAACCCTGGAACAGGAAAAACGCTTTTATCAAGAGCCGTTGCCGGCGAAGCAGGGGTCCCCTTTTTCACTATCAGTGGATCTGACTTTGTTGAAATGTTTGTTGGTGTCGGTGCGTCAAGAGTAAGAGATCTCTTTGCTCAGGGCAAAAAAAATGCACCTTGTATCATCTTTATTGATGAGATTGATGCCGTCGGACGACAAAGAGGGGCAGGTTTAGGTGGAGGGCATGATGAAAGAGAGCAGACTTTAAACCAATTGCTGGTAGAAATGGATGGGTTTGAATCCAATGAGGGGGTTATTCTCATGGCTGCTACCAACCGTGCAGATGTTCTTGACCCTGCCTTACTTCGGCCAGGACGATTTGATAGACAGGTTGTCGTGGATATGCCGGACATTAAGGGCCGGGAAGGCATTTTAAGGGTTCACATGAAAAAAACCCCATTGGCCAATGATGTTGACCCGGTGGTTCTGGCCAAAGGAACACCCGGATTTTCTGGCGCTGATCTTGAAAATCTTGTAAATGAAGCTGCGCTTCTTGCTGCCAAATTGGATCATGAAAAATTGACTATGAAAGATTTTGAAGATTCAAAAGACAAAGTATATATGGGTCTTGAAAGAAAATCCAAGGTCATCAAAGAAGATGAAAAGAAAACAACAGCGTATCATGAAGGGGGTCATGCCCTTGTGGCAAGATTTTTGCCTTTTACAGATGCCGTCAATAAAATCACTATTATCCCCAGAGGAAGAGCTGCCGGTGTCACATGGTTTCTTCCTGAAGAAGGGGATTTTAAATACAAAGACCAACTCGAAAATGAGCTTGCGATTGCTTTTGGTGGACGAGTGGCTGAAGAAATCATTTTTAACCGGATCAGCACAGGCGCATCCAATGATATCAAACAAGCCACCAAGCTTGCCAACGCCATGATCAGATCATTCGGCATGAGTGATAATTTAGCGCCTCTTTCTTATGAAAATCATGATGATAATATCTTTATCGGACGGGAAATGACCCAGGCAAAAGCCTATTCAGAGGATACCGCCAAAAAGATTGATGCTGAAGTGGCCTTAATCATTGACAGGGCATACAAGACTGCGAAAAAAGTTCTTGAAGAAAATATAGATATTCTTCATTCATTAACCGAACTGCTCATTGAAAAAGAAACAGTTTTAGGACCAGAACTGGATGATCTGATTGCTTCCTTACGGCCTGATTTTGACTTTTTCGGGAAAAAAAATATATATACTGCACCGAAAACGCCTGTTGAACCTGAGAATAGGGAAACACCCGAGGAAGACGGCCCCGAAGAAGATGGAAAAGATAGCTATGAGATTGTTGATGAGGATGAAGAAAAGCCTGATATCCCTGATGATGATATTTCCGAAGCAGACGAAGATAATAATAAGCCGTCAGGATCTGAATAAAGGAATGCCATGCAGCCATTCACACTTGAATTTGGCAAATACCCCCTTGAATTAGGACCTAAAACCTGCATTATGGGAATTTTAAATGCAACGCCAGACTCTTTTTCCGATGGCGGGAAATTCAATACTTTTGAAACAGCCGTAAATCAAGGAATCAAGCTTGTGGAAGATGGCGCCCACATCCTTGATATTGGTGGAGAATCATCAAGGCCCTTTGCAACACCTGTTTCAGAGCAAGAAGAACTCGACCGGGTGATCCCCGTTATTGAAAATCTTTCAAAAAGAATTGATATCCCGATTTCCATTGATACAATAAAATCTAATGTTGCCAAAGAAGCTCTCAATGCCGGAGCTGCCATCATCAATGACATATCTGCTTTTGAAAAAGACCCTGCCATGGCTGATCTTGCTGCGCAGAGGAATGTACCTGTTGTGCTGATGCACATGAAAGGAACACCTGAGACCATGCAGGTGGATCCTAATTACGATGATTTAATGCTTGAAATAACACAATACTTGGAGTTAAGAGCGGCCTATGCCATGGAAAAAGGTATACAAAAGAATAATATCATTCTTGATCCGGGTATTGGTTTTGGTAAAACGGTTGAGCACAATCTGGTCCTGATTAACCACCTTGAAAAAATTACCGCACTTGGTTTTCCGGTCCTCATGGGACCGTCACGGAAATCTTTCATACAAAATATCCTGACCCAAAAGGAAAATTCCCCTGTGGGACCGGACGATGTAAGAACAGAATATGGCACTTTGGCAACGGTTGCAGCTTCCATCCTGAATGGCGCTCATATTGTCAGGGTTCATGATGTCAAAAAAGTTAATTCTTTTACCCATATTATAGATTCGATCAGGAATGCGTAAGTTTAAGTATTATTTCAATACCCTAATTCTTTTCATTATTTTTGTGCTTTTTTGGTTTACAGGGTGTACTACAGAGCCGCTTGAAACAGATCTTCTGCTTCCTGTTGACTTTTCCAATGTACCAGAGAATATGGTGTTAACCTACTTTCACACAGATAAAATAGAAATCAGAATTCAGGCTAATCCAGAATTGATGGAACTTATCAATAAAGAAAACACCCGTTATCCTGTGGATCTTTATACTGACCTTGAATTTGATCCGGCGGGTGATTCAGATTCCATTGAACCCGGTGCCTATTTAATCCCTGTTGAAGAAAAACGAATTCCTATGAATCCTGCGATTAAAATTTTGAGTGTTAAGCCTTCTTATCTCAGTGTCAAACTTGAAAGAAAGGTTAAAAAAACCTTCAAAATAACTGTCCCCTATATTGGAAAACCCGCTAAGGGATATATTGCATTGGAAGCTGCAACCCAACCAGCCAGTATGGAGTTGATCGGTTCTACCTCCTTGATTCATTCTATTAGTGAACTTAAAACAAAGCCCATTGATCTTACAAATACAAATGAAGATTTCAAAAAAAAGATCCCTTTGAATTTAGACAACCCATCCATCATTTCTTCATCTGATCCTATTATCATTGTCAGTGTTCCAATCCGGCAGCAGCTGGTATCAAAATCAATTGAAAATATTCCCATTCAGGTGTGGAACTCTACTTCCAAGGTTAATATTGAACCTTCGCAGATAACAATCCAGGTTAAGGGTCCCTTTGAAGCATTGAGCAGCAAAGAAATTATGGACCAAATCTATTCATTTATTGACCTGAAAGGACTTGCGCCTGGTGTATATGCCCGTCATGCATATATTAATATACCTGTGGATCTAATGATGACCTTTGCTGACCCACAAGTTTTTACTGTAAGAATAGAATAAGGGAGAGATAAGATGCTTCTAGTGATTGATGTAGGAAATACAAATACTGTTATCGGCGTTTATGAAAGCAATATCCTCAAATATGACTGGAGAATTAGAACAATTCGGGATGCTACGGCTGATGAATTCAATGTACTTGCCAATTCGCTTTTTCTTGATAAAGGAATGGATCGGGAAAAAATTGAAAAGATTGTCATTTCATCGGTTGTTCCTTCTGCAGTTCCCATCTTAAATGCATTTTGTGAAAGGTATCTTGATTTAACCCCCTTATGGATAAATTCAGAATCAGTTAAAAAATTGATGCCGATTCTTTATAATAACCCAAATGAAGTCGGTGCAGACAGGATCGTTAATGCTGTAGCAGCTTATCAAAAATATAAAACCTCTCTAATCATTATAGATTTTGGAACCGCCACCACATTTGATGTGATATCTGAAAAAGGAGAATACCTGGGTGGGGCTATTGTACCGGGTGTTATGATTTCTTCAGATGCCCTTTTTCAAAAAGCATCCAGATTACCCAGAGTCGAAATATTCAAGGCGCCTGAAGAAGTTATTGGAAAAGATACAATTGAAAGTATAAAATCCGGCATTATTCATGGAAACGCTTCCATGGTGGATGGTATGGTCGAAAGAATATCAAAAGAGATGGGCTCTTCGCCCCGAATACTTGCCACTGGCGGTTTGGCACCTCTGATAGCAGATCTTTCCAACACCATTGAGAAAGTTGAGCAGTCTCTTACGCTTGATGGTTTAAAAATCATTAGTAATGAAATCTTATAGTATATAATGCACCCCTATATTGCATAAAAAACGTGACAGCGATCATCAAAAATAGTATGTACAAAGCAAACGCTACTTTTGTTACAGATTTTCAAAAAAGTAGCTTTTAGAATGAATTATTAATTAATTTTTTAAATCCGTATTCACCTATTTTCGAAAGAGAGCCTGCTATCATGAAAAACAAATTCTTCATTTCGATAGGCACTATTTTGATAGTCCAAATCTTACTTACCCCTTTATCACTAGCAAAAACTCGTTTGGCATTTGTTGATTTCCCCCCTTATGAATACCTGGAGAATGATACTTCAAAAGGAATTTTAGTAGACACTGTAAAAGAAATTTTTTTACAAATTAATGAACCCCTGGAACTTGAATTACTGCCTTTCAAAAGGGCGTTTATTAAAGCTAAAACAGGGAAAATAGATGGACTTTTTAATTTTTATAAAGTACCGGAACGTGAAGCTTTTTTCGACTATTCCGTACCGCTAATTGATAATGAACTTGTCTTTTTCGTTCCACAAGATTCCACTGTTGAATATAAGGAAATAAACGATTTAAACGAACTGCGTGTTGGGGTGATGTTTGGTTATTCCTATGGACAAAAATTTGATCAGCATAAAAAATTTTACAGAATGAGTTCGTATACCCATGAGTTAAATTTTCAAAAATTAATAGATA
>JAAEKY010000148.1 GCA_024227235.1 Desulfobacteraceae bacterium
ACTTTTGTTCCCATAACAACGGGATGAATCGTATATTGTGTCATTTATATGCTCCTTGTATTATGCCATAGAAAAGAACTATAAAAAAACTTAGTCCTCTGTATTAGTGTGCTGATATTTCTCAACCGCCTGAATTAGAGTTTGCCTAGCATCATCAATTGCTTTTGATCTCCAGGCCTCGGATGAAGGATAATAACCTGCCAAATACCTTTTTTTAACCTCTTTTTCATCTTTTTGAGATTTATATCCATTTTGAATACCCTGATTTTCAATGATCACATTATGTAATGCCTTGATGGATCCCATAGTGGTCTGCGTATCCAGTGTTCCAAATTCAAATGTCATGGTCAGGTAATATTTTTCAGGAATAATGGCTCCCACATAAGTTGCAAAATCCCCAGTTACCGTATAAAAATCGTCACCATTTCCCCAATCGATAGAAATGTCAGAAAATATATTTTCAATTTTTACTTTTTTCTTTTCATCTTTTTGCGGGTTGGGGAAAAGATGCATAGTTCCATTTGTACCATACCCTGTATGCAAATCGATATTAAACACCATTTGATACGGTAAAGAAACCTGTTGAATTAATGGTGTCACAGCTTTTATAGATGGTTCAAGAGCTTTCCCCCCAAAATAAATTCCTTTTTTATGCTGGTATTGACCTTGTAGGACTGCTTGTCTTAACGAACTCATTGAATGCTTAATAATTTTTTGA
>JAAEKY010000149.1 GCA_024227235.1 Desulfobacteraceae bacterium
CAACGCCTGGTCAATGGCAGTTTGAAGATCATTGTAGGGTTTAATGAATAATTTTGAAATAACCTCGGGTTCTACATCTGTTACACCCCACATCTGTGCCCAAAGACCAATCTCCGCCATTTTAGCAGCCTTATGATAGCCCAATACATATCCTTTTTCAATGGTATCAAGGGCAGCTTTGGGGGTGTCACTTGAGCCCAAAAGATCGGCAAAGGCTTTTCCACCAATGCCACATCTGCATTTTGCGACTAGGATCATGATGCCATCTTTTTTTAAAGCAAGTTTCGCGTTATCGATGCCTTTTTGCGCTTGATACAGATCGATATCCTGGGGAAATTTAACAACAGACACAACAATATCTGCCTTTTCTTTCAATTCAGCTGCAAAAACTTCATTGGCCTGATCAATGGCAGCATGAAAGGAATCATTGATGTGACCGCAGCAGGTGGCATACACTTTATGATGTTTATCCAAAACCGTCATAATAGAAAAAATTTCTTGTTTTACGGTTTTAATGGCATCAATCATATCTTCATGAACAGGATTGCCTTCAAGTGCCAAGGCTTTTGCTTCTGGAACAAGGGCTAACTTATGGTTTTGTTCTATTGTTTTATACCCTGCAATCCCTGGTAGAAATGATTTTCTACCACCCGTATACCCCGCAAAATAATGGGGTTCTACAGAAGAAATAATAATAATTTTGTCGGCCTCAACTCCGGCCTTATTAACAAACATTTGTGTCCCATTTGTAGACTCACCCAAGAAGACCATATCTTCTTCAACTCTTGCATCATGAACAATAATATGATTCTTAATATCTTTGTAATAATCACCAAATATTTGAATATATTCTTCTTCGGATGGTCCTCGATGCGCTCCGGTTGCAATAATAAAATTAAAATCTGTCTGTTTTAAATCGTTAAAAATAAATTCAAGCACTTTTTTTGTGGGTGTGGGTCTTGTCGCATCATTCACAATTACCAGCACTTTTTTGGCATCACTTAAGAAATCCTTGAAATTTTTACTATTGATAGGATTATCAATCGCCTTTTTTATATTAGCATCTTCATCACCAATCTCAACATCATTGGCTTCAAGAAAGCTGATATTGACAGTGTCGTTGATCTGGGCAGACATGGAACCGTCTTTCCCATAAGGAACATCAATTTTCATAACAACACTCCTTTAGCGTATGGGGCCCATTGAATTGAGTTTATCCACAAACGTATCAATTTCTGCCTGAAATAATGTTTTGTCTCCAGCTGGGATTTGGACAAGCTGGATCCTTTCAGGATCAACATCAATTTGTTTAAACGTATTGTGAAGGTTTTCAACAATTTTTTTTGCCCTAAGATTACCATTATGCTGGCATTCATCATCAGGACAACATGCGACCAGAACACCCCATGCATTATGGAGAAAAGGTGCCATTAAAAGGTGCGGCTCAAGACGCCCCCCACACATATTCACAAGGATTTCATAGTCATTATCCTTAGTTTCTGAATCAGGCAGTACAGACGCCTGAAGTTCAGGATAATAGGACCAGTTGCAGGCAAAGACAATGGCTTTGGAAGATTCATGCGTGTCCAGAAAATCATTTGCTTTTTCAATCAGCACTTCTTTGTTGGTGCCAAAGTCATTTTCTATTTTAGCCGCGCCTGCTGGGCAAACTTCTAAACAGATACCGCATGCCTGACATTTAGCAGGGTCTGTGGTAATCCCTTTGCCTTCAACATAGGATCGGGCTTCATGGGGACATGCGCTAAGACAGATAAGACAGCGGGCACAAGAGAGTTGGGTAATAGAGGTCGTGCCAGGGCCTTCTAATCCCATTTCAAGCAGATCCTTTTTGGCATCAGTGAATATCTCAGTTAAGGGAACACCTGAAGAACAAGCTGCTTCACAGCGTTTACAATAAAAGCAGGAAAACATTTTGTTGGCAGCAGATTCCGATGGCTCAATTTCTCCTGATAAAAGGCCAAAAGCAGTAATTATTTTTGCCCTTGGTGCATCAGATTCCCATCCGGTATGATGGAACATTGGGCAGTGCTCAAAACAATATCCACATCGGATACAATTTGCCAGAGTCCCTTGCCATTTTTCAAGATTTTTAAATTCTTTTGTTTTATTTTTCATGGGTTAACCTTTAATTTTAATTATTCACAGAATATCTCAAGTTAGTTGCCGTTACCCAGTCCTCTGGGGCTTGCGCAAGTTTACCCGGATTAAGGATATTATTGGGATCAATTGCTTTTTTAATGGTCGCTAAAAGATTTAATGAATCTGATTTTTCGATTTTGAACGATTCTGCTTTAGACAGTCCGATTCCATGCTCCGCACTGGTGGTGCCATTAACAGATCGAACATATTCGTAAACTTGGGTGATTGCTTTTTTAGCAGAGGCCCATTGATCCTTTCTCTTTGTATCCATCAGGATTTTTGTGTGCATACATCCGGATCCACAATGGCCGTATGCAGTCATGACAATATTGTTTTTGTCTGCAATTTCATGAATTTTACCTGCCATTTCAGCCATCTTTGAATAGGGGACAGCCATGTCATCTGCAAGGGCTGTACTGGCAAGATTTTCATCATATTTTGAAAGTGCTGGGAAAAGTTTTTTCCGGCCCAGGAAAATTTTAGCTCGTTCTTTTGGGTCATAGCTTGAATAAATATCATTGCCGTTGTGTTTTTCACAAACTTTGGTCATTTTATCAATTTCATAATCAACCGCTTCTTTTACCATGCCGTCTGCTTCGAATATCAATGCCGCAGCAACCTCTTTCAGGCCTAAGTCCATGGTCTTATTAACCGCTTTAATGGCAACATCGTCTACCAGCTCCAGCATAGAAGGGTTAGCGCCGGATGCCATAATAGACCCTATGGCTTCTCCAGCATCTTTAAGGGTGTCAAAATTGGCAACGCCCATGCATCTGAATTCAGGGATCGGTACAAAACTTAAAGTGGCCTCAACCACAATTCCCAATGTACCTTCAGATCCAATCATGAGTTTGTGAAGTTGATAACCTGAAGCTTCAACCCGTGTATGTGCACCCAGACTTACAAGATCACCATTGGGGAGCACGACTTTCATTCCCAAAACAGCATCCCTTGTTGCACCATATTTTACAGATCTAACACCACTGGCATTATTGGCAATTTCACCGCCAATAGTGGCAATCCTGCTGGAAGCAGGTGTTGGCGGGTAGAACACACCATATTGTTTTAAAGCAAGATTTAGATCATCATCAACAACACCGGATTCTACACGGCAATACACATCTTCCAAATTGATCTCGAGAATTTTGTTCATTCCCTTCATGTCTAACATGATACCGCCTTTTACGGGCACGGTTTGTCCACACATCCCAGAACCGCCTCCCCGTGCAATTACAGGGATTTTGTTTTTATTTGCATATTTCATGATTCCCTGGACCTGTTCAGTTGTTTCAGGTTTGACAATCGCCCAAGGCATTGCATGATGTACAGAAGAATCAGACCCATAAATATATAGGTCAGATGGATCTGTTTTGATGTTCTTCTCGCCAACGATATCAATTAATTTTGCTTCATCAATCGTTTTCATTTTGTTCCCCTTTTGATGAATTTGTTTTTTTTATTAAATCACTTTTATTCACAATTTTTTATACTTCCATAAAGATAATAAAATTTCAATGTAAATCAGTAACTCAGTGCAGAATTATTTTAGCAAAATAAGAAACCTCTTAACTTGCCAAACAGGTGATAGAAAGTTTATACTTCTTTTGTATCTTTAAGAATTTTGATAAACACATTCAACAAAAGGGTGTAACAATGACATATTCAGTAAATTTTTTACCTCATAACGTGCGCATTGAGGTTGATGATAATGAAAGTTTGATCCGGGCAGCCATGGAGGCTGGCGTTCACATTAATGCTTCTTGTGGCGGTAGTGGCGTCTGTGGAAAATGCAGGGTCTTAATTGAAGAAGGAAAGGTTGAAGGCGGTATTTCTGAGCACCTTTCCCAAGAAGACCAGGAAAAAGGATATCGGCTGGCATGTATATCCGAAATCGTCTCTGATCTTGTTATAAGAATACCGGTTGAGTCCCAGGTGGATACCAGTCGTTTGAACAAACAGGCAGTCAGCCGTCATACGGCAAAAGCGACCTATTCAAATGTTGATGAACTCAGGCAGGATGGACTTTTTATCCCCCCGGTAGAAAAAATATATCTTGAATTGGATCCGGCAGTGGAAGGGGATAACCAGGCAGATGTGACCCGAATTATCAATCACCTGCGGTTGAATCATGATGAGCATCGTCTGACCATGAGTTTGAGCCTGATAAGAAGAGTACCGGATATTATCAGGGAAGGTGAATTCAATATCACCGTCACTATTGCCAGGCCTGTTCGAAAAGATGGGAAAAATCTAATTGTCAACATAGAGCCCTTTGATACCAGTGATAGAAATTTTGGTATTGCCGTCGATATCGGAACAACGACTGTCTATGGACAGGCTCTTGACCTTCATACCGGTGAAGTTCTCTCCCAGCACGGTGAATTCAATAGTCAGATCAGCTATGGCGAGGATGTGATATCAAGAATCATTTTTGCTGAGAAAGATGGCGGACTTGAAATTATTCATCAAAAAGTGATTGAAACTTTGAATAAAATTATCGAAAAGATTCTGAAAAAAGCAAAAATTGGCAGACATGAGGTAACCACCATCACCCTGGCCGGCAATTCGACAATGACTCAACTGTTGTTAAAAATCAATCCAAGTTATATCCGTCGTGACCCCTATGTACCGGCATCCATTATGTACCCGCCATTCCATGCAAAGAAGATTGGCATTGGCTTGTCATCCCATACGATTGCTCTTGTTTATCCAGGGGTATCCAGTTATGTCGGCGGTGACATTATTGCAGGAATTATGGCTTCCGGCATGTATCGTTCAAGTGAACTAACCTTATATATGGATATTGGAACCAATGCTGAAATTGCTATTGGTCATAAAGATTGGATGGTTTGTACAGCCGCTTCTGCCGGCCCGGCATTTGAGGGTGGGGGTGTGAAATTTGGTATGAGGGCCAGTGCGGGTGCGATTGAGGATTTTGCTATTAATCCCGAAACCTATGAACCGATGATTATAACGGTTGGAAATAAAAAAGCAAAAGGGATTTGCGGATCCGGTTTGATTACGCTTGCAGCCAAGCTTTTGGAAACAGGAGTTATTGATTCCGCAGGAAAATTTAACCAGAGCTTAAATACACCAAGAATCCGCAAGACAGAAGATATCTGGGAATATGTCCTGGTGTATAAAGAGAATACTCAGATCGATAGAGATATAGCCATAACAGAACCGGACCTTGATAATCTGATTCGGGCTAAAGGGGCTATGTATAGTGCTGCGTTAACTTTGCTTGATGAGATAGGCCTGGGTGTTAAGGATATTGAAAAAATTGTTTTAGCCGGTGGATTCGGCAGCTATGTTGATTTGGAAAGTGCGATCACCATTGGTCTTCTCCCTGAAATTGAGCCTGAAAAAGTGACCTACCTGGGTAACGGGTCCCTTTTGGGCTGTAAGATTAATTCTTTGACCAATGCCCTTCGAAGAGATGTGGCAAATGTGGTGAATATGATGACAAATTTTGAGTTGGCAACAACGCCTTCTTATATGGATCATTACATGAGTGCCTTATTCTTGCCGCATACCGAACTTAATTATTTTCCAAAGGTAAAGGCCAGGCTTGAGAGGTTGCGCAAATGATGCCCAAAATGGGATTTGTTCGAACCGTTTCCATTGAAACACCAAGTTTAACCAATAACACGGCAGATGCTCAAAGACTGGAAAAATGTCTAATAGATGAACTGAAAACCGATCACATCAGGATACCTTTGTCTGTTATTAAAAAGTTACCTTCGAACTTAAGATCCTGGAACTTTAGAGCAAAGACGGTGCTGTTTAAAGATCGTTATTCATGGATATTGGTAGATCTTTTGAACCCTGTATCTAATTCACCTGTATTGGGGATGGCAATTGATATCGGCACCACACGGGTTGTCTTATCTTTGATAAACCTTGAAACAGGACAAGAGATTGGACAAACAAGTTTTGATAACCCTCAATCTGATATAGGCCCGGATGTTCTGGCCAGAATCCACTATTCTCGTCAAGATGGCGGATTAGAAGAACTGAATCATCTTGTTATTGCCGGGGTGAATAAAAATATATCTGATATTTGCAAAGGATATGGTTATAAAAAAGAGGATATCTTACTTATTACCGGTGCCGGGAATACAATAATGACCCATCTGTTTTTAGGAATAGAACCTAACCAAATTATTAAGGAACCTTATATTCCCTGTGTGAATATCCCTGATACACAATTTGCAGAAAATATCGGTTTAGAAATTAATAAAAACGGCAGAGCGTTCCTTTTTCCAAATATTGGGTCCTACTTTGGTGGAGATTTAATTTCAGGGATTCTTTATTCAAATCTTGATCAAAAGGAAGCGCCATGCATTATGGTAGACGTGGGAACCAATGCGGAAATAGTGGTCGGAAGCCGTGACTGGCTCATGGCCTGCGCCGGTGCTGCTGGTCCTGCATTAGAGGGCGGCATCAGTAAAATGGGTATGACTGCAAAACCAGGGGTGATTGATAAAGTATGGATAGATTCCAAAACCAATCATTTGAAGATCCATACCATAGAGGAAAAATCCCCCATTGGCATTTGTGGATCTGGAATGATTGACCTGGCAGCCAGTTTATTTTTGTCAAAACGTATTGATATCCGAGGGAAATTTTCTGAAGAAACCTGCAAAGAACAATTGCTTGAAAAGGATGGAATAAAACATTTTATCCTTGTGTCTAAAGATGATTCAGGTATTGGTGACCCCATTTGTTTAAGCCAGATAGACTTAAATTTACTGACCAGTTCAAAGGCTGCCATGTATACTATTTTAGAAGTGATTGTGAAAAATACAGCGGGTCTTGAATTTGAAGATTTAAAAAAGTTTTATGTTGCAGGAACATTTGGATCATTTATTAATCCTGTATCTGCCATATCCATCGGCATGCTCCCGGATATACCGATAGAGACATTCGAGGTTCTGGGGAATAGTTCTCTTGGCGGGGCTCAGGTATTGTTAAAAAATCCAGATGCTTTTGAACGGATCATAAAGATTCGACAATCCATCACTTATATTGAACTGAATGTTAATCAAGAATTTATGAACATGTTTTCAGGCGCAAAATTTTATCCTCATACTGATACTTCACGGTTCCCTTCTCTAAATAGTGTTTGAGCGAAAACTCACCCATCTGCTGCGTTGCTTCAAAATCTTGCCAGAATATAAAATTGGCCTCATGTACAGAAGTACACTCCGGTTTCAAGATGTATGCATGCGCATCTCTTCGAGCCCTTGCGCCTTTCATATGGGCAACTTTGTGAGCTTTGCTCCTCTACACGAGCCGCCCAAATACGGGTTTTGGGTCGGACATTAAATAATAATATTTAAAAAAGACATACATGTATATACAAGCTGATCCCGTTATGATAAAATTATCAAAAAATAATTAAATCGTATAATCGAGAGAAGAGACTGAAATGAAAAAAATCGTTGAGTGCGTTCCTAATTTCAGCGAAGGACGAAATAAAGAAACCATTGAGGCAATCGCCAGCGCCATTCGTCAGACCAAGGGATGTCGACTTTTAGACGTCGACCCTGGAAAATCTACAAATAGAACGGTGTATACCTTTGTGGGCTCGCCAAAAGCAGTTGTTGAAGGCGCTTTAAATTCAGCCAGAGTGGCCAGACAAAAAATTGACATGAAAACCCATAAAGGCGCACACCACCGAATGGGTGCCATGGATGTGTGTCCCTTTATTCCGGTTGCCAATGTGAGCATGGAAGAGTGTGTTGAAGTTTCAAAGGAATTTGCTAAAAGAGCTGCTGATGAACTTGGAATTCCGATTTATCTATATGAAGAATCTGCTAAGCAAGACTATCGTAAAAAACTGCCGCAGATCAGAGAAGGTCAATACGAGAAGATAGAAAATAGAATTACAACAAAAAAGTGGAAACCGGATTTTGGGCCGGCTCAATTTATCCCTCAGTGGGGGGCCACTGTAACCGGTGCAAGATTTTTTCTCATCGCCTATAATGTTAACCTTTTATCCACACCCAATCAGGCGCATAGAATAGCTTTAAATCTTCGGGAGGCTGGCCGTGGTCCTGATGAGCCCGGAAGGCTTAAAGAAGTCAAAGGTATGGGATGGTATGTGGATGATTACAATCTTGCACAGGTAACCGTCAATCTGAATAATTACAAAATTACCCCGCCTCATGTTCTGTTTGAAGAAGTTAAAAAAGAGGCAAAAAAATTAAATGTCGCTGTTACCGGGTCAGAAATTGTGGGTGTGGTTCCCTTAGAAACCATATTAATGGCTGCAGATTATTATATTGAAAAAGAAAATCTTTTTATCTTAGATGAAGACCAGAAAGTAAGGCTTGCTGTTGAGCGTCTCGGGCTTAATTCAGTTGTGTCCTTTAATCCAGAAAAAAAGATTATTGAATATATTATTTCTGAAGAAAAAAATGAGCCTTTAGCCGGATTAACTCTTAGACAGTTTATTGAAGAAGTGATGTCACGAAGTCCTGCTCCCGGCGGTGGATCTGTTTCTGCTGCTATTGCAGCCCTTGGTGCAGGATTGGGCTCTATGGCTGCAAAGTTGACTTTTGGGGTTCGAAAATTTGAGGATCTTGATGGAAAAATGCGCAAATTGGTTCCCGTGCTTCACCATGCTTCTAATGATCTTATTCCTATGATTGACGCGGATACCAACGCATTTAATGATTATGTAGGAGCCTTGCGCCTCCCTGAAGTGACCAAATCGGAAAAAAAATTTAAAAAAGAAAAACTTCAGCAGGGATTAAAAAAAGCCATTGATGTTCCTTTGAAGACAATGAAACTTGCTGATGCAGCCTGGGATGCAATGGTTAAGATCGCAAAACATGGTAATATTGCATCAAAATCTGATATAGAAGTAGGGGCAAAGGCATTGGAAACAGGCATCTGGGGGGCGTATAAAAATGTAATGATCAATATGGTTGATATAACGGACAAACACTATCAAAAAGAGACCATTGAGACAGCCGAAAGTATGAAAAAAAGAGCCCAACAGAAATGCAAAATAATTTTGAAGATTCTGAAAAATAGAGAAAGCTAATTCAATCATTAATGATTATTTTCTATACAATTCGTACAAACCTGTTCCGATCAAGGTTGCCTTTTCCGTTAGAAAATATGGCAGACCGTCTGGCCTGCCACACCGCAAGATAAGATCAGCCAGGTAATCCAAAAGAAAATTCAAAATTTGCTGCAATGTCCATCCAGCATACGTAAAGCAATCTGCATGTAACGGGTTATAGCCACTCGCAACATATGGCAAATATCAAGGGAGCGTTGTTTTGGGTTGACACTCTCAACTTTTTATAATATAGCTATATTAAAGCTATATTTAAGGTATAACATAATAACAATATTTTTTCAGGAGGAAAAATGAGAGAAGTCGTCATTGTTGCAGCTTGTAGAACGGCAGTCGGTAAATTTGGTGGAACACTATCCGCTTTAAGCGATATTGATTTTGGACCTATCCCTATAAAAGAAGTGGTAAAAAGAGCGGGTATTCGCCCGGATCAAGTTGATGAAGTGATCTATGCATCTGGCTATAGAACAGGCGATCTTCCAATTAACTCAGCACGTGTGGTAGCCGTTAAAGCTGGAATTCCTCAAGAAAAACCTCAGTTTACTATCAGCAAAGCCTGCGCCGGAAGTATCAAGGCGATTACATTGGCAGCTCAAGTCATCAAATCCGGTGATGCAGAAATCATCATTGCCGGCGGCATGGAGAGTATGAGTAATGCCACATTCATGTTGAAAAAAGCCAGGTGGGGATATCGTCTGGGGCATGGGCAACTCATGGATCAGTTGATTCTTTTTGATCCTTTAAGTGGAAATACCATGGGCGAAACAGCTGAAAACGTTGCTGAAAAATACAATGTTTCCAGAGAAGATCAGGATGCATTAGGGCTTAGAAGTCAGCAGTTGACCGAAGCTGCGATTAAGGAAGGTAAATTTAAAGACCAAATCGTTCCTGTTGAAATTCCTCAGAGAAAAGGGGATCCCAAAATATTTGACACGGATGAGCATCCAAGATTCGGAACAACCTTAGAAAGTCTTCAAAAATTAAAACCACCTTTCAGAAAGGGCGGATCTGTTACTGCAGGAACATCCTCTGGTATGAATGATGGTGCATGTGCGCTGGTTGTCATGTCAAAGGATAAAGCAGAGGAGCTAGGACTATCGCCAATGGCGTCCATCGTCTCCTACGCATCTGCTGGTGTTGATCCTGCATACATGGGAATTGGACCGATTCCGGCAACCAAGATGGCATTAGAAAAAGCAGGTCTTACTATAGATGATATAGATCTGATTGAATTAAATGAAGCATTCGCATCGCAGGCCATTGCATGTATTCGTGAGTTGAAAATGGACATGGATAAAGTGAATGTAAATGGTGGTGCCATTGCCCTTGGACATCCTGTATCTGCATCTGGTGGTGTTATTGTCACTAAACTTTTGTATGAACTAAAGGCCAGGAATTTGAGATACGGATTGGCAACGCTTTGTATCGGTGGGGGCCAGGGATTAGCCCTTATTGTAGAAAACAAATAGTACCTGAAAAAAAAACAGCAGCACCATATTATTAGAGATTTGAGATCTGTACACAGTCATGAGATTGTGTGCAGATCTTTTTTTATATATGGCTGTAATTTTTTATAAACTTTTCCTGCATCAGTTTTACTAATCAGTTTGACCCGATCCTTTTTATTGTTTTTTGTATTAATTATTGATACTTATTAAAGTAACTATAGATGAAAATAAGTATTATTTTACGAGGCTTTAGAATATGGGTGAAAAAATCGAACTTCATTTCAATCATAAAGTCCTGATCGTAGATGATGAAGAATTAGTGGGAAAAAGCATTGGAAAGATGCTTGACCGGCATCAAATAGATTATACCTATATCAATACAGGAGAAAAAGCTATAGACCTGATTGAGGAGGGAAAAGAACCTTTTTCCCTTATCATATCAGACCAACGTATGCCCGATATGACAGGCATACAATTTCTAGAACAGGCCAGAAAAATTATACCAGAAACCATTCGGTTTTTAATCACAGGGTTTACAAAAATGGAAGTCATCGTTAATGCCGTAAACAAGGGCTCTATACATAGATATATAGAAAAATCCTGGGATAGTGATGACCTTATTAAAATAATCAAAAGCGGGTTAAAACAATTTGAGGTCTATTTGAAAAATGAAGAACTTGAATCTCAGTCAAAAGACCAGAATAAAAAGTTGAAGGATTTGAACGCCAAATTGAAGAAAGCCGAAAAACAGCATAAAGAATTCGTACATAAACTGGATAAAAAAACGCAATTGTTAAAGAAACAAGTTGTAGAAAATATCAAAAACAATAATAGTGGGATGACCTTAAAAAAAGTAGAAAAATTATTTGCTGAAAACGATTTGTTGGAAAATGACAAGATTAATGGATTTTACACTGATGTTATCAGAGAAATTTATGAACAATTTTGTAAAACTGCAAAAAAAAATGGATTTAACTTGTCTTATATTTAATGTGCGGGATTCAATGAATGGAAGAAAAGATTACCCATAAAATAGTCGTTTTTGAAAGCAATACTGATGAACGTAAAAAAGTAGTGGCTGCTCTATCCAAAGCTGGGTATGCTGTCAAGGCTGAGACATCTTCTTCAGGTGTGCAGGAAATTATGAAAAAGGCAAAAAGAGTTCCTGTATCACTTCTAATTTGTGGATTTGAGATGTCAAAACAGTCTTCACCCGGCATATTTCAAAATATGGAATTGATCTCTCCTTTTACACAAAAAATGGTACTCATTCCATCCAATCAACCAGACAAATTAATTCATACTATCAATAGAGCAAAGATTAATTCTTGTCTTTCTTTTCCATTTCAGGACGAAGATCTGATAAACCAGACAGAAACTTGTTGTAAAAAATTTGTTGAAAATATGAGACAGACTCATCTAAAACAAGTCATCGCGGAGCAGAACCAGAAGCTGTATAAATGTGCACAAAATTTTAAGCAAAAAGAAAAAAAGCATGCGGCCTTGATTGGAGAAAAAAAGAAAATTATTTTAAAATTGAAAGACCATCTTAAGGGAGATGTTAAAAAAAAATTACCTGAAGAAACGACTGCCATAGAAACGATTTTTAAAAATAAAAAGCTGCAACATACTCCTGAAACATATTTGGATGAACTCAATAAAATTATTACCAAAACTAAAGTTGTTTTTAGCAAAATCGCCCAGGCAAATTCAATTGAGTTTCACCAGGATGTAAATATTGAAAAGATAATGAAACAAAAATATAAGAAATCTGCCTACCCTGAATTGATAAAAAAAATTATGCCCTATTTAGCTTCAATCAAAAAAACCAAAAAAAAAGGAAAAGCAAGCCTAAAAGCATCTCAAAACTTTTATAGTATATTACCTGAGAACGAGCCCTTAAATGATTATTTTGAACTCGCAGTTACCAGGGACCAATTATGGGCGTCTTTAAAGGTTATTCAAGATCCTGTAGGTAAAGAAGAAAAAAAAAAGATCTTTACAACCTCAAATATCATTAAATATATTAGAAAGTGTAAGGTGTTTTTTGGTATCATCTCAGATGCTAAGATTAAAGCTTGGCTGTCCTCTGCAAACACTTCCTCACAACCCATCGTCATTGCTGCAGGTAAAGATACTGTTCCGGGGAGGCCGGGTATTATAAAATATCATTTCTCATCTGATTATGCGACTGCCGGAAAAGTCCGTGAAGATGGAACGATTGATTTTCGCGAAAGGGGGGATATCCCTTTTGTTCATGAGGGTGATCTTCTTGCAGAAAAGCTTCCGGCTGTTGCTGGTATACCAGGAAAAACCATCATAAATACTGTAATACCCCCTGTTTTGATGAGCGACCCTGAATTGGAAGGAGGTTCAGGCACACGAATTTCCGAAGATGGAACCCAAATTTTTTCCACGATGGAGGGGATGCCAGTCCTTGATAAAACGGGTGTTATCATTGTTACACCTGACCTGCAAATTTCAGGGGATGTGAATTATAAAACCGGCAATATCAATTTTGCTGGAAATATACTTGTCACGGGAATTGTAAGAGACGGGTTTAAGGTAAAAGGGAACTCATTGACTGCTACGCAAATTGAAGGGGGAACAATCGAGCTGGCCAAGGATCTGTATGTTTTGGACGGAATTATCAACTCTAATATAAATGTGGCAGGTTCGATCGAGACAAAATATATCCATGATTCTAAAATAGAAGGCTTTTGCGATGTGAATATCACCAGGGAAATTATTGAGTCCAATATAAATATTAGCGGTATGTTAAAAATTGAACTCGGGAGTATTATCAATTCCACCATTTTTGCAAATTGTGGAATTGAAGCAAATAATATCGGATCCCGTACCTCAGTCCCAAACAAATTAATGATTGGTGTAAATGAGTATGTTAATGGCCTGATCCACGACTTAGAAATCTCCTTGGAAGAGTGTGACAAAGATATCGCCAAGATAAATGAAGAGGAAGAGGTTAAGGAACTTGAAGATCAGGATGCCGCATTAGGTGAAAAAGAAATGGCGATAACACAGGTTCAGAAAAAATTTCAACTGGAAACCAACCGGCTGAAAAAAGAATTGTCTGGACTGGAACCATTAAAGGATCAAGAACAGATACAGAATCTCACAAAAGAAATTGATGCCCTAAAAAACAAGACTGTCACAGCGGAACAAAGATTGAATACTCTTCTTGATGGCCAAAAGGAAATTGGAAAACGCCTTGAAAATAAAAAGGAAAGAATAAATGATATCGAAAAAATGAAGGATGAATTTTTACATAAAAAAACAATTATAGAGGATATGTTAAAAGAGCCCCAAATCAATGCCAAGATTATTGTATATCATAAAATCTTTGCAGATACCTCAATAGAGCACCCTCACGCCTCAACTTTACTAAAAGAAGACCGATCGAGGTGCAAAATTCAAGTCAGCAAGAAAAAAGAAGGCGGCATATCCTTTCATGAATTCGATTATTTGGATTTATAAATAATTTACTGTTAACATCCGGTTTATCATCTGCAAGGCGACGCCTTGTTTTTATCATACGCTTCCCGCAATAATTTTAAAAAAATTGCAATATCAAAACAAGTAAGTCCAATAATATAACATGGACAAAAAAAAACAGATATAATATATAGTACCCGGATCTTAATCGATGATAATAATTTTTTAAAGTTGCCATGAAAAAATTCCTTAATGAATAGAGTACATGATAAAAGAGGAGACGATACTGGCGGGTATACTGCCGATATTCATAAATCTGATTATATAGTGGTCGGGAACATGAATGTTGGTAAAACAACCCTTTTTGAACGATTATCTGGATCTGAATCTTCAAGTATTAACATACCGGGTACGACCATTCGTGTTAAATCAAGGAAGATCAAAGGCTTAAACGGAAAGATTTATGACACGCCGGGAATCTTTTCTATATTTTCCTCAAACGAGGATGAGAAAGCTTCACGGGATATCTTACTTGTTCCTGCGATTCATACTCATATTCGCGGTCTGATCCTTGTTGCAGATGCAAAAAATTTGAAAAGATCTATTGCCATCGCACTTCAATATGCAGAATTTGGCCTGCCAATGCTTTTTAACATAAATATGGTTGATGAAAGTTCATCAAGGGGAATTGAGATCAATACGGACAAACTTTCTCATATCCTTGGCATGGAAGTTTGTACAACCATTGCGCGAGAAGGAATTGGTGTCGATAAATTAAAGACTAAACTTGAAAATATAAGGCCTTCCGAATTTACGATTGAATACTCAGATGAAGTTGAGAAGTTTATTGACCTGGTTGAAAAGCTTTTAAAACCAGAAAATATTTCAAGCAGAGCCCTGGGGCTTCTATTTCTAGTCGGAGACACGAGTGTAAAATCCTTTATTCGGAACATGTATGGTCATGCTGTTTTAAACCAGTTAAACCAATTGGTTATCGAGTTCAAACAGGGTAACAATAATTCTTTGGAAATATTATTTGAAAATTTATATCATCAAAAAGCGGGTAAGATTCTCAAAGAGGTAGTGACTATTGATCCCCCTACAAAAAATCCTTTTATTTTAACTTTTGGTGACCTTTGTACTCAATTGTCCACAGGAATTCCCATTGCGCTTGCTGTGGTAGCAGGTATGTACCTATTTGTGGGAACATTTGCGGCAACATTTTTAGTCGATACAATCAATATGGTTTTCTTTGAGGGGTTTCTCATCCCTTTGATATCAAATGTCGTAGGCCTTATTCCAAACGGGCTGATACAAGATCTAATAATGGACCCTGATTTTGGTGTGCTGCCCACAGGTGTTTTTCTTGCTTTGGGTCTTGTTTTGCCAGTAATATTCTGTTTTTATATTGCTTTTGGAGTACTGGAGGATTCTGGATATTTGCCGAGAATATCCATGTTACTGGATCGTATATTCAAGGGGATGGGTTTGAATGGTAAAGGTGTCATCCCTCTTGTGATGGGTTTTTCATGTGTGACAATGTCAATTCTCACAACAAGAATCCTCAACACGGAAAAAGAAAAAAATATTGCGTGTTTTCTTGTTTTTCTTTGCATGCCCTGCGCACCTTTGATTGCCGTAATGCTGGTGATCCTCGATAAAATGCCTTTTTATGCAACCATAATTTTTTTTAGTATTCTTCTTATTCAATTTTTTTTAGCAGGTTTTTTAGCAAATAAGATTTTACCCGGCCAACTGTCATCTTTAATAATGGAAATACCGGTGATGAGGGTACCAAAACCCTTGTCTGTTATAAAAATGGCAGCAAAAAAATCATACCATTTTATGAAAGAAGCCATACCTGTTTTTATCTATGCATCAGTTGTTATTTTTATTTTCCAGCGGATTGGTGGGTTGGAAATGCTGGAACGTTTGCTGGGCCCATTTCTTGATTCTGTTCTCGGGTTACCTGAAAAGAGCATTCAAGTCTTTATTAAAACAATGATACGCAGGGAGAGCGGTGCCGCTGAACTGGGACATTTAAGCGGGCAATTTACAAATCTTCAACTGATAACAAACCTTCTGGTAATGACATTATTAGCCCCTTGTATTAATGCCATTATTGTTCTGTTCAAAGAACGCGGGGTCCGGGCTGCCTCTTCTATCCTGTGTGTTGTTATTATTTATGCGTTTGTTATTGGCAGTATTGTCAATCATTTTTGCCGATTTGCGGGGATTACGTTTACATAAAATAAAAAAAGGGGTTGCACAATGGATGAAAGATCTGATGAAATTTTGGAAGCCATATGGACAGCTGCTGAATATAACACATTTTCAAAAGAGGACATCCAGAAAAGGTGTGAAGTCGATTTTACAGATCAAGACCTTGATAAACTCGAAAAGCAGGATTTGATTGTAAAAAACGCAAATAAAATTCTTTTTTCCGGTAAAGGCAAAAAAATGGCCTCAAATATTATACGCCGCCACAGGCTTGCTGAGGTTTTAATGACAAGTATTTTAAAATTAAAATCTGATGAAATGGAAAAAATAGCCTGTCAGGTGGAACATTATTTAGTACCGGAAGTGGAGGAATCTATCTGCACGCTTCTTGGACATCCTGAACTCTGCCCGGATGGAAAACCCATACCCAAAGGGAAATGTTGTCATGATGGTTTGAAACAAATCAATACAACGGTCGCCAGTTTAACAGATCTTAGTCCCGGGGAAAAAGGGAAAATAACCTATATCAAACCGGGTAGCCATTCAAATTTACACCAACTTATTTCTTTTGGATTAAATCCAGGAGTCATTGTAAAGCTCCATAGAAAAAATCCTGCATTTTGTATTAAATTTGAAAATACTGAGCTTGCTATTGATGAAGAGATCGCGTCAAATATTTTCGTATGGAAGGTTAAAGAGTAACTAAGGCAATTATTTAATGTTGGTTCTTAAGGGCGACTCCTTAAAAGGCTATCTTTCATATATTCCAAACAATCTAAATAAAAAGCGATACAATTAAAAAGATTCTTTTTGTAACGATTCCATCATTGTCTGGAGTTTTTCAATATGTTTTTTTTCTTCTTGAATAATGTTTCCTAATTCCTTTAAAACTTTATCTTCATTAATAAACATTTCAAGAAGTTCATAAAACATAATGGTATCCTCTTCAAAACCGATAAAGGTTCCTAAAAGCTCAGCAACATTTTTTATATCATTGAAATTGATATCTTCAAGGGAGAGTGCTTTTTCTTTCATCATGTCTTGTAGAACTTGAGGGGCCATTTTTTTAAGATTGATTTCATCTATTTCAAGACAAAGGCTGTTTTTTTGATTGGTAAACCATTCCCCATGGCAGGCTTCTTCGTTCGCCATCCATTTCAATAATGATTTTATTTCATTGCGCTCAATCTTTTTTATCGCGTCATTATAAATAGCTTCTCCATTTTCTTCCATCTTGATCGCAATTTCAAAAATATCATCTGTCGTGAACATTTGTATATTTCCTCCTTTGATTTTCTGTCCAGTCGATTCGACGCATCATCCCTCGAATAATTCTGACATCCCTGGAGGTGAGCCCCGCAGCCCCAAATATTCGTCTGAATGCCCTTAACAGGTGATCCGGATTTTGTTTGTCAAGAAAATCAATGTTTATAAGGCTGTCTTTCATATGAGTAAACATGTGCTCAATTTCATCGCCTGTTGCAAGTTTTTTTGAAGGCAGATCGGTCAACTTTTTTCCAGGTTCTGACTTTAAAGATACTTCATATAGCAGAACTGATAGGGCATGGCTCAGGTTCATGGACGGATATGTATCATGGGTTGGGATAGTGATAAAATGTTGACACAGATCAAGGTCCTTTGTTTCAAGCCCTGTGTCCTCCGGGCCCATTACAAGGGCACAATTTGTTTCCTGATAGTGTTGTTCTAATTTTTTGGCTGCACTGGCTGGTGTGAAAAAATTTTTCCGGTATTTACCAAATCGTCGCGTAGTGCCAAAGGCAACCTGGATGTCTGAAAGGGCGGATTCAAGGTCTTCAAAAATCTCAGCATTTTCCAGAACTATAAAGGCGGTTAAAGCCATTTTTTTTGCTAAAAGGGATTTATAGTGTTTTGTGGGATTAACCAACCGAAGCTGTGTAAATCCAAAATTCATCATGGTTCTGCAAACCGCACCAATATTAATCGGTCCCTGGGGTTCAACTAGAATGATTGCAAAGTTTTCAGGTGTCATCTCATTTATCTTTTAATTTGTTTTCTTTAGTATCCAAAAGCAATGTTACAGGCCCCTGATTGATCAGAGAAATATCCATCATAGTCTGGAAAACACCTGATTTTGTCACCACCCCAAGTTCGATGGCTCGGGCGATAAAGTACTCATAGAGGTCGTTGGCTTTTTCCGGTGACGCAGCCTTTACAAAAGAAGGCCTGCGTCCCTTTTTACAATCTCCCAAAAGGGTAAACTGGGATACCACCAGCAGTTCTCCTTTTACATCTTTAAGACTGATGTTCATCTTGCCATTATCATCCTCAAAAATACGTAAGTTGATGATTTTTTCTACAAGAAAATCCGCATCCTTTTGGGTATCATCTTTGTGCACACCTAAAAGGACTAAAAGTCCAGTACCAATATCAGAAACAATGGTATTATTTACTGCTACTTGGGATTTTTTTACCCGCTGAACAACGGCTTTCATTTTTTCCTTAACTTAATATCAGCTTAAAAGCCGAGGTGTTGGCCATTTTGTATCAAACCCGGCCCTTGTTAAAATTTCAATAGCTTTTTCGACATGGCCGCCTACTTCACTGATACCGTGGGAGTCATCGCCAGGCACCACACGGATTCTCATTTTTTTTGCACGGTTTAAAATCCAGTCGGTAATATAGGGTTCTTTTTCACCTCTTGCCAAAGGGCGCAGATTAAAATCCATGATAAGGTCTAAAGATTTTATAAGATTAAGATTTCTTTCAATTTTTTGAGCAATCTTGGGAAATAAAAGCCTTTTTTTATAGGTGTTATCATAGATTCTGATCAGGTCAAAATGTCCCACAACAAAAGGCTTAAGTACTTTTATCATGTCATATTGTAGATCAAAATATTTTTCATACATGGTCTCATATGATCCACAAAGGGAAACCACTCTTTCATAATCTTCTATGGAATAATCAAAACAGATATTTTCAATATGATGGACAGAGCCAACAATGTAATCCGGTTTGAATTTTGAAATCAATTTTTGGATATGATTAACAGACCCCTTATATGTTTCAGTCTCCATCCCGATAAAAATTTTAATTTTTGAAGCATATTTTTTTTTCAGGCTGTTTAGGTTTATAAAATAATCTTCAAACCTTTTAAGAATATCAGCCGTAGTTAAATTAAGCTTTTTTTCATCAGGGAATAGGAATTGATCATTGACTGGCGGTATATGTTCGGTAATGCCCACAGATGTAAATCCAAGGGTTACATACCGTTGGATTATATCTTCAAGCAAATCTTTGGCATGGGTGCAATATTGACCGCTGTGGCCACCGTGAAGTGAAATGAGTGTCGGTGCTTTCATGAAAGTGAAACTATCATTAAAAAAGGGATAAAAGCAAGTATTTCAGGGTGAAAGGCATCGCTGTAATATTTTTTAAAGTCTTTGAATCAGGTATAAAAATGTAGGGTAACGACTTTGGGCCTTTAGTTTATAAAAATCATAAAGCACCTGTCGGGAAGGACTGCCAAATTTCAGAGGGGATAGATAAATGGTGCCTTTAGGTTTTGGTGAGTTGATATTTTCCCTGATAAGCGTCATTAATGTATCATAATGAGAATCTGGAAGGGTTTCATCCATAACAAAGTTACAAGATATTTCTATGTTAATAAAGGTATCATTAATGTCCTGTATTTTTTTAAAGGCCTGGCCCACTTTTTTTGCACTTAACGGCTTGCCAAGAATATTTAAGGTCGTTTGATCGTACGATTCAAGTCCAATATTGATAAAGGTTTTAAAATTGAGGTCATTTAATTTTTTATAAAGATGTTTGTCAGCGTTTAGAAGAGAATCAACACTGCCAAACATGAAAAGATAGGTGCCTTTCATGTAGGATTTATGCAATTCAAAAGTATGATAGGCTTTTCGTACTGCGTTAAGGATGAGATTAGACGGCGTATTTAAAGCATCGTGCTCCCCTAAAAACAAGGCATTATAATTGATGATATCTTTGTTATACAATTGTTTGAGCCGAATAATTTGGTCGTTAATATTCTGCTGGGATCGGATGGAGAATTTTTTTTTATTTTTCACTTTACAGAACTGGCATTTATAAAGGCATCCATCAGTAATATTTAGTGGGATGATATTGTAGTCTACATGGCGGGCATCGGGCGGCATCACTGTTACCCTTGATCCGGATATATCAAATAGCATTTGAGCTTTTTTTTCCAGGCTTTCTGGGGAATGGTGTCTGATGGCCTCAAACCATTGGTGAAAATTATCTGGCATATTTTTATCGGGTAATTGTGAAATAATCTGATGCCAGTTTTTAACAATTGTATCGATTTCATTATCTTCAAAAGGTTTGCCACCAATCAAGGAATTTGTGGGATACATCAAATTTGGCAAATAGTATTCGCCTAAAGCTTCAAAAACGCCTGAATATCCTCCTGTGGAATAATAGATCCAGTCATTGCCTATTGTTCTTTTCAACCATTCTGATGGATGAATCCAAGCCTTTGTTTTTGATTTTGCATGTTTGATCTCATTATTAAGGTTAAATTCAAAAATATAATCAGGAGTCTCAATCCTTGAAAAAAGACCATATTTTAAAGGGAAACTGACCTTTTCGTACGCACTGTTTCCCTCACAATTTAATTGAATTTTAATATTGTTTGACAGATACGTTGTTTGAAAGGCTTTATTTATATGATCATTTGTTTTCAATTCGCTAATGATTTCCTTGGATATATTGCTTTGTGTTACCAATTGGAAGGATGATTTAGCAACAAATATATTAAAAATGTTTTTTTTAATTTTTTTAAGATGTGATATAGTGGCCTCAATGATTTAGATTTTTTACGAATAATCATACTATCTACTCAAATAATCAGGTGATGAATGAAGCTTGCTTTATATCATTTAAAAGCAATCGTTTATGAGGTGATGCTTTTTGTTTTTTATTCTGCCTGCTTTACATCATATTCATGGGCTGCAGACACTGGCGAAATTATTGGTATTAATTCAACAGATGGATCTCTTCTTGCCTCAAAACATATTAAGAAAAGAATCGCTGCCTGATCTTGACGCACCCTGATAAATCCACTATCTTTTTAAATTTGATCATAGGAACTAATAAATTGTGAAAATCCTTTTCCTTGAACCTTTTTTTGGTGGTTCTCATAAAGATTTTGCCCTGGGGTTTAAAGCGCACTCTTGCCATGATGTAACCCTTGTAACGCTTCCAGATAGATTTTGGAAATGGCGAATGAGAGGTGCGGCTCTTTATTTTGTTAACCAAATAAAGGACTTTTCTAAGTTTGATGTAATTTTCACAACAGATATGTTGGACTTGACAGATTTGCTGGCGTTGGCCGGCAAAAAAATGCCTCCTGTATTAAACTACTTTCACGAAAATCAAATGTCTTATCCTTTGGCTCCGAACCAAAAACGCGATTTTCATTTAGGGTTTACCAATATTACTTCTGCACTTGCTGCAGATGCAGTATTTTTTAATTCAAAATTTCATTTTGATGATTTTATTGGGGCGGCCACTCAATTGATCAAACAAATGCCGGATGTCAGGCCTGCATGGGCAATCGAGCAGATTAAAGAAAAAACCCAAGTTGTTTACCCGGGATGCTGGTTTGAAACAGGTAAGATGATTTTTAATGATCGGGATAGGAAACATCCTTTGATCATCTGGAATCACAGGTGGGAACATGACAAGAATCCAGAATTCTTTTTTGAGGCATTAACCCTGCTCAAGGAAAAGAATATAAATTTTTCTTTGGCTTTATTGGGGGAAAAGTATGATATTTTTCCTAAAATTTTTAAACAGGCAAAAGATCAGTTTAAGGATGAGATAAAGGTTTACGGGTACATTGAATCAAAAGATGAATACCTGTCCTGGTTAAAAAAAGGGTCAATCGTTGTCAGCTGTGCAAATCAGGAAAATTTTGGTATTTCTATTGTTGAGGCGGTAAGGTTCGGATGTATCCCTTTGTTGCCGGACAGATTGTCATACCCTGAGATTATGCCTCAAAATTTTCATTCTAAAGTTATCTATCAGACCAAGGAAGATCTGGTAGAAAAGATTGAAGATATATTTATTAAGTATGACCAACATTTGCCATTACAAAAAAAGTTGTCCAAGGCGATGGAACAGTTCTCCTGGAAAAGTATAATAAAACAATATGATACAGCTTTAGAAAACCTATAAAAATATAATTTGCTAAAATGATGGGTTGATTCTGTCCATTCCTTTCTTACCATATATGAAGAAGCTTGGACTAATCTATATGAGGACAGAAGAATGCCCTTTGTCAAAGTGCCAGGATTGCCAGGGAAACTATATGTCCCTGAAATGCAAAAAAATTGTCAGAAGAAACATCCGTGTAAAGACTGCTATTCCTGCGAACATTGTTCTGATGATCGCTGCAGA
>JAAEKY010000150.1 GCA_024227235.1 Desulfobacteraceae bacterium
CTAAATTTTGTTTTAAAAACCCAATTTTGTAAATTGAGTCAATTTCCTCCAACATTAAATTTAGCGTCACTCCTCTGCAAATGATTGCAAAGCTGTCAACGAAAATAAACCAGGTTAGGATGAAAACATATGGATCCATGTAGAGGAAATATAATATTTTCCGAATGAGTTTTTTAGGTCATATTTTCCGAATTTTTCTTGGTGAGCTAAGAAAAACTTCTTTATTATGCTCTTTTTTACATCAAAATGAGGAAAATTGGTCATTCCCTAAAGGAGAAAAAGCATATCTTTCATATGAGACCATTTCTGGCTCAATAGGTCCATTCTGTAATGTTTTATTGCATGTCAAAGGTTAGCCTGTATTCAAGATTTGATGTATGTTAGAATATTAACAATTTTCGGATTCACAAAGTTAAGGATTACTCAGCTCTATGACATCATATTTGAGTGAATCTTTTTTTGTTGGCTCTAGGGGCAACCTGGCCAACTGTGTATTGACTTTTCAAATGCTAAAACCACCTTGAAAGGTGCTAAAAGGTGAAAATAAAGGAGGTACCCCTTTAGTCTAATTTTCCGGGTCACTTAGGTCATATTTTCCGAATGTCTAACACCTTGTATAACAACACTCTCTGTTGTTGTTGTACTCAAGTCATATTTTCCGAACCAATTAGAATAGGTCACCTGACCACACCATCCAATCAGAACAATTCGGAAAATTAACCTTGCTGTTCGGAAAATTAGACTTGCATTCGGAAAATTAGCCTGAGAATTTACACTTGCTGAAACGTTTTTCTTAATATTCGGAAAATATTATACCTCCTCTAATCCTATTCCAATACCAAGAAATACAAATGCTAGAACGTTGAATTGAAAGTTTTGAAATGAGAAATATGAAATTATTATCAAGCTCCAGTACTCCAGTACCAAGAAGACAGATTTCCTGAATTTCCCAACATCTGTC
>JAAEKY010000151.1 GCA_024227235.1 Desulfobacteraceae bacterium
AAAACTTAACAGAAATGATGGGCAAAGACTGCTTTGTTGACAGCGAAGATCAAGGCATTAGATTCTTTATTGGTTCCGATGGACTGTATCCTAAGCTGTGGGGACATGCTTTAAATAGTCTTGAACCCTTTTTTACGAATGATCCATCTAACCATTCCATGTCAAAAGGTGTCCCCAAAGGACACGTCAAACTAAAGAATTTTCTAACAGCCCCTGCGGTTCATTTAGGAAAGCTTGTAGGCCAGATATCTATTGCTAATTCAGCAAGAAATTATACCAGTAGGGATCTGGAAGTTGTTGCTCGACTAACCGATCTATTCGCAATTGCCTTGGGTCGCAAACTTTCAGAAAAAGCGCTGCGGGAAAGCGAGCAACAATTTAAACACGTTCTCCAAAATTCGATTAATACTATTTACAGCTTTAATTTAACCACTGGGACTTATGATTATTTAAGCCCCTCCGTTAAAACAATATATGGATATACGCCAGAGGAAATGATTTCTAGAGGATTAAAAACAACCATAGAAAATTTTCATCCAGATGATAGGGCGAAAATCGACAACCATTTACAACGGTTGTTGGATAAAAAATTAGAAGATTTTTCACCAACC
>JAAEKY010000152.1 GCA_024227235.1 Desulfobacteraceae bacterium
GCTGGGTTTAATAATCAAAATTTTTTTTATATTGTTGAACAAACAATTCCCCTTTAACCCGGATATTTCACGTGTTGAATTTGCTTTAGCTGCAAGTTGCAGAACGCGCAGCTGTAATCATTTACTGCAAGCGGGCTGTAGCGTAGCAGATGAAGTGAAGTCAACTCGCCTGAAAGGGGAAAATTGAAATTTTCCGGTGACAGTTTGTATTTTAAAATAAGTTCCAAAATTGGAATTAACCTTTTGTAATTATAAATAGTTTTCCGGAAAAATGTTCAATTTTCATGAAATATCCGGGTTAAGACTGCGACCTGCTATTATCCAAAAGAAACTCGCAGGTTTCCAAGACCATGTCAACACTGATCTTATCCATACATTCATGGTCGGTGGGACAAACATCTTTTAAGCAGGGACTGCAATGAACCGGTATTCTGATCATGATACTGTTTTCATTGGATGGGGATGTGGCTACAAAATCGGTAGAACCAATCACAGCTGCCTGATTAATATTTAAAGCGGCGGCTGCATGCATAAGCCCTGAATCATTGGTAACAAACAATGAACATTTTTCTATAAGCGCAAAGGCTTGGCCAAGGGTTGTTTGACCGGCAATATTGATACAACAGCCATCAGATAGTCCTAAAATAAATTCTCCAAGTTCCTTATCAGATGGACCGCCAAAAATTAATATTTTAGCATTATATTTTTTAGCCAGTTTTTTACACAGCTTGGCATATCTTTGAGGAAACCATCTTTTAGCAGTTCCGCCTGTTGCACCCGGGTTAATTCCAATAATGGGTTTTGACAAATCAAACTGCGCTTGTTTTAGAAACTGATTTGCAAATTCCCGATCAGACTCTGAAAGGAATAAATCAAGATCTCTGCCATCATCTTCAAGAGATGTTCCTTTTAGTATTCCGATATAGTAATCAATCAGATGTCCTTTTTTTAATGCGGGATTTAATTTTATACTTCTATTTAATAGAAACCCTCTGGCATCTGTATTGTATCCGACCCTTTCTTTAATGCCACCTAAAAAAGAAATCAGGCCTGCTTCAAATGCATTCTGCATTAATATGGCCAAATCAAAGTGGTATTCTCTTAAATCTTTGGCAAGTTTTAAGGTTCCAACGCCTCTTCTATGCCGACCATTATTGTCATAAAACATTATGTCATCAATATACGGATTGTTTTCATACACCGGGATTACCCATGGTTTTGCCAGGACAGTGATCTGGGCTTTTGAAAAATTCTTTCTGATAGCTCGGATAACTGGCGTGGTCATAATGGCATCCCCCACCCAGTTAGCGGCCCGAATCATGATTTTTGCATCAGGAGAATTTTTAAGATTGATACAGCTCATATTAAACTTATATTTTCCAATCATTTGGTATTAAGCAGGCAATACGGTTTAGTTTTCCAACGATTATGAACCCAGAAATATTGTTCAGGGCATTTTCTTACCATAATTTCAATTGCAGAAACAAAGTTTTGAGTATTTTTCTCAATATCCTTAATTGTATCTCCAGTAATCTGTATCGGGATTTCAGGGAAAATCTCGAAAACAAATTTTCTCTCTTTTTTCATAATAAACATAGGGATTACAACAGCTTTTGCATTCATAACAAGTTTTGCCAATCCATTGTTGGTGCATGCCGGCCGGCCAAAGTAGTCCACAAATACGCCTTTGTACCAGTCTACATTCTGGTCAAGAAGTGTTCCGACATTCCCCCCATCCCTTAAAATTTTAATCACTTTTTGGGATGCGTTTCTAATCGGTATAACTGAAAACCCAAACCGCTGCCTTAGCTCTGATACAATTCTATCCAAAGGCTTAAAATCAAGCTGCCGATAAAGGATATAAGCATGGTCATCCACTTTAGAGAATGCAGGAACCATCAATTCAAAATTACCCATGTGGCAGGTCAATAAAATCACCCCCCGGCCTTTATCTTTCCCTGCTTTAAAATATTCCAATCCTTTTATAGTAAAAAACTTTTTTAATTCTTCCTTTTTTTTTGAATATGACCAGATGAGCTCAAATAATATACCGGAAATATGCTTGAAGTTCTTTCTTGCAAAGGAGCGGGCTTGAGAGTCAGAATACTTTTTAGGGTATGCGGACTGAACATTATCAATCACAACTTTTCTATGTCGTGCATCCACTTTATACCAGACAATTCCAATGCCATCTGAAACAAAATCAAGTACTGATTTGGGTACTTTTCCAACTATTTTAATCAAAAGCTTAATCAGCTTATATATATGTTCATCGCTCATATAGCATTCAACTTTGATATTAAAAATGATTGAAATTGTTCTGAATCCTGGAATTGAATTTTAATACCTATCACTATAATTTCTTTTTCCCACTTAATAGTTGGGCCCAACTTTACCCAATCTTTTTGTGTTGTTAAAATTAGGTCTGCATTAACTTTCTTTGCCATTGCATTTATCATTAAAATGTCAGACTCCTTATACCTGTAATGATCTTTGAATTCAAGATGATCCAAAATATTAATACCCAATTTTCTCATTGTATTATTAAAAGATGCATTATTTGCCAATCCAGAAAAAAGGACTGCATTTTTCCCTTCTAGCTCGCTGACATTATTTATGATTTTTTTCGAGTTTGCGGTCGTGGCAATCTGTTTAAACACATACGGCATATGAGAAGTAATAAACCAGGGACAATCTGGATAATTCAGGTGTGCCCCCCCTATATGTTTTTCATTTATTTGATTTTCCGGGCTTCTTGTGAATACAATCGCATCCACTCTTTTAGATGAAATTTCAGGGGTCTCTCTTAATCGACCGGCAGGAAGGAATCGTTTATTACCAAAAGGAGTTGCATAATCCAAAAGCAGAAGATCAAGGTCTCTTTTTAGTTTCAAATGCTGGAACCCATCGTCCAATAAAATGACATCAGGGTTGAAGGTTTCAACAGCCTTCATCCCTGCTTTAAACCTGTTCTTTCCAATCACAACAGGGAACGCTTTTATTTTGGCCATCATATAAGGCTCATCACCTGCGTCTTTAACATCTAATAAAATATTTTCACCATCAGAAACAATGGCAGACTCATTTTTATATTCACCCTTATACCCTCGACTTACAACAACTACAGTCTTCCCCATTTCTTTTATACGTTTGGCTATATAAATTGCCATAGGCGTTTTTCCTGCCCCCCCGACAACAATATTGCCAACAGAAATCACAAAACAAGGTAAAGTTTTTTGCTTCAAGATTCCTTTTTTATATAACCAAAGCCGAAAATATACTCCCAGGCCATATAAATATGAGATCCCGATCAGAAGCATCTCAAAAGAAAACCGTTTGGGTGTATACCTATTGTTTGAAAGATATCTTACCCTTTCTTCTAATTTATTTAACCATTTTTCAAACAATTTTAAGGTGCTCCATATTATTGATAATTCTGTTAACGGCACCGGAATTTTGTGAAAACACTTCAAAACTTTGAAAGCCCATCTGCCCACTTATCTGATTATTTTTCAGCAACATCTCAAGGGCCTCTTTCAATTCTTGTTGGGAACCCACCTTTTTTGCTCCGCCTTGATCGACGAGCATATTTGAAATCAATGAAAAATCAGACATATCCAAACCAAAAAGGATCGGTTTGGAAAAAGAGGCTGGTTCTAAAGGATTATGCCCACCCTGTTGAACCATTGATCCCCCGATAAATGCAATGTCACAGATGGCATATAAACGACTGAGTTCTCCCATTTTATCCACCAGAACAACATCCGGGCAATCACTATGCTCGGTTTTTATAGACATAAATTGTACATGAACGCCCTTGGATAAAAAAAGGGATGCAATATCCTGACATCTTTTAGGATTCCTCGGTGCAAGGATCATGAAAAGGTCAGGGAAATTCTTTTTTGCATCTTTATAGACTTTACACAGAATCTTTTCTTCTCCGTCATGGGTGCTGCCGGCAATAAATACCTTTGTTTGTTTTTGGATACAAAAACGATTTTTCATGTCTTTGATATAACTTTTACTCATGTCTTCAATGGGTTGATCAAACTTAATATTTCCCGCAACAGATATTTTATCTGTATTAATACCTAATTGTTGAAACCTTTTTGCATCCAAATCGGTCTGTGCCATAATCTGGGTGATAGAAGAAAAAAACATAGATGCAAATTTTCTAAAGAACAAATATCCTTTTAATGAACGCTTTGAAAGTCTTGCGTTAATTAATAATACAGGGATTTTACTTTTTTTCATTTCATACAAGAGATTGGGCCATACATCGGTTTCTACAAGGATGACGGCATCAGGTGCTATTTGACGAATTGCTTTTTTCACACAATATCCTAAATCATACGGGAAATACCTCAATTGATCTGCCAGGCTTGCATCTTTTTTAAAAAATATTTGATGCGCCATATCAAACCCGGTTTTTGTTGAGGCTGTAAAAACAATATTTAAATCTTTGTATTGTGCTTTTAATGCCTGAACAAATGGTACGACCGATTTGACTTCTCCCACAGAAAGGGCATGTATCCAGATCCTTTTTTGATCGGTTTTTTTTGGATAGGAACGTGTCTTAAACCCAAACCGAAAGACTAAACTTGCCCGTCTTTTTTCAGAAAAAAAATAAAGAAACGGCAGACACGGAAGAACGATTAAAAATAAAATATTAACTAGTATTTTATATAAATAAATCATCTGGATTATTTCTACCTTTTATAACCCCAATGTTGGGGATAATTATTCCGTGTTGATCAAATACAGAGTAGCAAAACACAGGAAAAATGCATTCGCCGCCCAGGCACTTACGAAAGGCGGTAAAATGCTTCCATATCCTATAGAAAGACAAAATCCGTACATAATCCAATACATAAATGCGATAACAACCCCTACCGCTATTGCCATGGGGATATTTTCTTTGGCAAATGATCTCATACCTGTAGCAGCGCCTGTTAAAACCATAATGATACAAATAAAAGGAAATGCTATTTTCCCATTTAAATCAACTTTATAGGGTGTTGCATCATATCCTTCTTGTTCAACCTTTTTTACGTATTTTTTCAACTCAAAAAAACTCATTTCATTCGATTTTTTTGAGACCTCTCCAAGGTCATCCGGCTTAAACGACAGGGGAATATATTTTTTATCATATAAATTCACATCATAATCTAAAGTATTTTCTGTATGGATTTGCTCGATAATATTTTCAAATATCCAGCGCCCATTTTTATAACTTCCTATTTGCGCATCAATTCGCGATTTTATACTAAAATTTTTCCTTAATGATGTAATGGTGACTCCAGCAACCGACTGATGTACAGGATCAAAAAAATTAATGTGAATTAATTTACTATCTGATTTGATCCAGATATCTTCTCGAGTTGCAAAAATATTATTTTTCTTTTTTATAATATGGTACTTAATGTAATTAGCCTTAGACATAGATATGGGGATAATGGTCTCTCCCAAAAAGAACATGAGCATGGCTAAAGCGATACCGGCAAAGATAGCCGGTTTGATAAGAAAATATGCGCTGATACCGCTTGACCGTATGGCCACAAGCTCATTGTTTCTATTCATGAGTCCAAAAACGATAATTGATGAAAGCAAAATACTTGCAGGCGTTAATTGTATAAACATAAAAGGCACTTTTAGCAGAACGTATCCCAGTGCGCCAAAAAGAGTAAGGTCAGAATTAATAAATTTTTCCATTCTGGAAAGATAATCAACAAATACGAATACCACTAAAATCATCACCTGGATGATCAAAAAAAATTTTGTAAATTCCTTTAACCAGTATTTATACAAACATGACATATATTACACTTTATTTGTAAATCGTTTTTTTATAATTGACACCGTCTTTATAAAAAATACAGGAATCGGAACCGGTGTTTCTTTTGCATTTCTAACAAGAAAAAAAATGCCTATTCCTCCCATAATAATATTTGGCAGCCACATGCCTAAAACAGGGGGGAAATCCCCAGTTTCACCGGCTGACCACCCTGCCGCAAGTAGAAAATAATAAAAAAGAAAAAAGAAAATGCCCAGGCTAAGTCCTGATGATCGCCTTAAAGAATTAGATTGAACGCCCAATGGGAATGCGAGCAAGCCTAAAGAAAGGCAGGCAAAAGGAATTGAAAACTTTTCATGAAGCTCCATCAGCATTGCAGCCAGATACAATTTATCCTTAACACCCGATCTAATTAATTGTATCAGTTCTCCCAAACTTCTTTCGTCCAGTTCTTTTAAAATTTTATTATCTGTTTTATTCATTTTATCTAAGTCAATATTGATGTCATAATCTCCAAATTGAATACTACTCACAGATTTGTCATCCATATCGACCTGATTTATTGAACCATTGTATAGTCTTATCGTGTATATATTCTCATTTTCAATACGGATTAGTTTTCCTTTAGGAGCAATAGAAATACTAACAACGCCTTTGGTTCTTTTATCTTCAATAAAGACATCCTGTAATACTTTGGTTTTCATGTCCACAGAGGAGACATAAATCATGACATTTTCTAACTCAGAATTAAATTGTCTCTCCTGCAGGGCTGCATCAATGCTAGATCTTGCAAGCTCCACACTTTTCTTTTTAATGGACAGCTTGCCCCATGACACCCCAAAAATAGTCACCCACATACATAATAAAACTCCTGAAAGGCAGAAAACAACAACAGGAGGCAACAGTTTATAAAGAGAGATACCCGCACCCTTTAAAGCAACAATCTCGTTTTCCTGGGACATCCTCATAAAAGTCAAAAGGACGGATATCATCACAGACATGGGAATGGTAAATTCTAAAAATCTTGGAATCGTATAAACAATCATGAGCGCAACAGCTGAGATATCAGCATTATAGTTCACAACCATATTGGTAATTTCAGGTATCCGTGTCATTAAAAAGACAAATGTCAGAAAAAACAAGCTTATGGCAAAAGGAGATAAAAGTTCCTTAAGAATATATCTGTTTATGATATTAAAATGTTTCATTTCCACGGAAAATATAAGGAAGCACAAAAATAGTCAAGATTTGATGAAAAGATTAGCCCGGATATTTCACGAAACGTTTTTTCCCTTAGCTGCAAGACACAGGACGTGCAGCTGTAATTCATTACCGTAAACGGCCTGTAACGTAGCAGATGAAGTAAAAACGTTTCGCCCGGAGGGTGACATTTTATACTTTTGGTTTCCTTAAAAAAGACAAATAACCAGTTGCAACTTTTAATTTTTTAAACAAAGCGAGCAAAAAGTCATGAAATATCCGGGTTAACTGTTTTCACAAATTAATTTTCATGGTAGTTAAACACTTATGAAATGCGTAATAATTGCAAATGGTGCTCTGGAATATACTGACAGCACGATATCCTTAATCAAAAATGCTCAATTGATAATTAGTGCTGACGGTGGTGCCAGGCATTTAAGGGCATTAAATATCAACCCTCATGTTATGATTGGTGATTTTGACTCTATTCATCCAGATGATAAAATTTTCTTTGAACAAAAAAAAGTCAAAACCATTTCATTCCCCTTAAAAAAAGACCATACAGACTCCGAACTTTGTGTTTCATGGGCGATTGATAATAATGCAACAGATATCACACTGTTAGGCGTTACCGGCACACGGATGGATCATACGCTGGCCAATATTTTTTTGTTAAAAAACCTTGCCCAAAAAAATATCCCAGCCAGAATCATGAATAAACATAATGAAATCCATGTGGTAACTGATTTTATTGAGCTTATAGGTCAGCCTGGAAACTTGTTATCCATTATTCCTGCCACCGAAAAAGTATCGGGAATCACCCTTGAGGGGCTTGAGTACCCACTGGTGAATGCTGAAATAAAGATGGGCTCTTCTCTTGGAATTAGCAATTACTTTAAAAAAGAGATAGCTTCTGTTTCTGTTAAAAAAGGGATCTTGATCGTAACAAAATCAGAAGATTAGGAACTTGGAATACCCATACTATTCTTTTTTAATCCTTTGCTTCTTCTTCAGCCTTCAAGGCTAATTCTTCTTCAGCCTTCAAGGCTAATTCTTCTGCTGTCATGGTATGCTCAATAATAAACTCTTCAACCATATCAATCTCTGTTGCAACGATGACATGTTCGATGGAAATCTCTTTAATAAACCCTTCCATATAGGGATTGATAACCTTAACTAACGCTTTATTTTGTTCTTTAATACTGTCAAAATCTTTCACATTATGGAAGACAAGGGAGCTTAAAAAAATAATAGCAGCTTCCCGGGCTTTAGGATGAATGGGCGGAATTTCCTGGCCTGGCATCAGTTCTTTTAGTATCAGGCTAATGTCTAAGCACAGATATCGGTCTTTATCATTTGATCTGTTTTTATTTAAATTAACAACGACAGGTCCCATGGATACAGTTGAAGCAATCTCTTCTAGGGCTGCTGTTGATTTTTTGCTAATTGTTCTTTGCCAAACGGCGACGTAACCAGACTCTTCTCTAAGCTTCATTAAATTTTCGGTTAGCTCGACAATATCTAAAAAAGTGGTTGCATTTTTTCCCCATATTTCTTCTATATCTGATTCTAAAACAGTAAAAATCATCTGTCCTTTTTCAATATGCCATGTTCCTTTTGCACTGCCCTTGGATTTAACAATTTTAGAAGTTGCATCCGCTATTTTAACGGATGAATTCCAATTGCCTTGGGGGCTTATAATTAAAAGGATAAAATTTCTGTTAATTGTTTGTTTCCAATTTCCAACTGCAAATTCACTTTGTTTTTTTTCTTCTTTTCCACAACCGGTTATGGGAACTAAAGAAGAAACACCAATCAAAAACAAAATTAAACAAATCGCAAATCTTTTCATGATGAATTCCTGACAAATTGAGTTCAAACTATATCACTAACGCTACCATGATGTAAGATCACGGTCAACCTAAGGTAAATGTTTTTCAACCTGTTATATTTTTCCCATTCGGGATATAAGGGATATAACTTTAATAAAAAGGAACAATTATGCTAATAAATACATTTATTCATATCCCGGGAATCGGCCCTGCAACAGAAAAAAAAATATGGCAATCCAATATTTTAAGCTGGAAGGATGACAAACAATTTTCTTCTATAAACCTATCTGCTTCAAAGATAGAAGATATAAAAAAATTTATAAAAAAATCGAATCATCACCTTGAAATGAATGCCCCCCAATTCTTTGAATCCCGACTGCCATCTAATCAACATTTCAGGCTGTTCCCAGAGTTTAGGGATTCTTGTGCATATTTGGATATTGAAACAACCGGCTTGAATGTCTATTCTACAATTACAACGATTGCGCTTTATGATGGTAAACATATTAAATATTTTATTCAGGGGAAAAACCTTGCCAGCTTCCCTGATGAAATTCAAAAATATAAAGTCTTAATTACCTATAATGGCAGAAGTTTTGATATCCCATTTATTGAAGAATATTTTAATATTAAATTGACCCAGTCTCAAATTGATTTAAGGTACATTCTCAATCATTTAGGGTTTAAAGGGGGATTAAAAAAATGTGAAAAGGCAATGGATATCGGCAGAGAAGAATTAGATGGGGTTGATGGATATTTTGCCGTTTTGCTATGGAATGAATACAAGCGAAATAATAATCAAAAAGCACTTGAAACGCTCCTGGCTTACAACATAGAAGATGTTATCAATCTTGAATCTCTAATGATTAAATCCTATAATTTAAATATAGGAAAGACACCGTTTTACAGGTCCCATAAAATAAAGGAGCCTCCAAAGCCCGATAATCCTTTGAAGGCGGATTTAAAAACCATTGGTAGTTTAAAAGGTCGGTACTATTAAAAGAGAAGGTGTCCACACGAATTAAACACCTTCTCTTTTAAAAAAATCCACACTTAATCTGAGCAGGAACCACCTGAACCGCAACTTCCACAGCCGGATTCACCCAGGTCAATATTTGAATCCAGAGAGAACCCCATTCCTGTAAAATCAATTTTAATATTTTCGGCCTGTCCCATAAATTCTTTGTCAACAACAAATTTCAGACCTTTGACGTCAAAAGTATCATCTGAATCTTTTGGCTCATCCAGAGCCATGGCGAGAGAAGGACCTCCTCAGCCGCCTGAATTGAGAAAGATTCTAATAGGGGTAGGTTCTTTACCCTGGAAATAGTCATTAATCTGCGTTTTTGCAGGATCTGTCAACTCAATCATTGTATAACTCTCCTTCTTCGTTTTTTATTTTTCAGGTATTTTTTTCCTGAATGCTCTAAATTTAACCATGCTCATTGAGCCTGTCAATGTTGCAATGTCTGTTTTTCTTTAATTCTACATTTTTTTATATTCACGTTTAATGAAATTTTATATACCTGTTGATTTACATAATCCCCATATTGTAAACTATCTCCCATGAAGATATCGATTCCATTTATACCAAATCAGGCGTACACAAATTTTATAAAAGATAAAATCCAGAGAATCGAATCGGTTTATTTTTCGCTTCACTCAGGCCCTATACTGGACGCCAGAATGAGATTCAGACAAGTAAAGATCGAAGCGCTTTCTGAGGGGCTTAAAACGCTTGGGAGCATAAAAAAATATTGCCTTTTAAATTCCAGATTTATCAATCCCAGTCTTTATAACGACAAGACGTTTTTAAATCAAACATTAGACAAACTTGAATTATTAGTATCAGATTCAGATATAACGGGAATCGTCTTTTCTGATGCCTATTTTCTGAACGCAGTCGCCTCAACGAAAAGAAAAATTATTTCCCAGCTTGAAGCAGTACCCGGAATCAACTGTATGATTGATTCTGAACAAAAAGCGTTTTCTTTTTTTGAAATAATAGAACAAACAGGCTTTAAATTACCAAGCAAAATAGTTCTTGACCGCTCCTTGAACAGAAATATTGAACTGCTTAAAAGAACAGCGAGGGAAATTAAAAAAAAACGCCACCATCTCAAAATTGAACTGCTTGCAAATGAAGGCTGTATCTATCATTGTCCTTTTAAGTTAACCCACGATTCGCAAATCTCATTTTCAAATACGCAATTCGCAACAGACAAAAATTTTCAGACAAATCACGCTATTGGCTGCCATGCTTATTTCCATAAAACACCTGAAAAATTTTTTAAATCTCCATTTATTCGGCCGGAAGATATTGAGCAGTATGACAGAATAGCGGACACAATAAAACTTTGTGGAAGAACCATTGGGTTTAATTTTCTTTTCCAATGTATAGATGCATATATTAATAAAACTTTTAAAGGAAATCTTCTCAGCCTTATGGATGCCACCCACTGGTTGTCTGATGTTTGCCATATTGATAATAAAAGCCTTGATCCTGATTTTTTTAAAATCTTAACAAGCTGTACAAAGGATTGTAAAAAATGTAAGATATGCAGTGATCTGATGAATAAAACAGCATATAAAAAACCATTTAAAATAAAAGCCTATAAGGATTATCGATGAAAATACTTGTTACCGGTGGTGCCGGATACATTGGGAGCCATACCTGCCTTGAGCTGTTAAATGAAAATTATGAAGTCGTGGTTTTGGACAATCTATCTAATAGTTTTGAAGACTCTTTGACTCGTGTAAAAAACATTACAGGCAAATCACTTGATTTCTATCATGCAGACCTTTTGGATAAGGAACAAATTGTTAAAATATTCTCAGAGAATAAAATAGATGCAGTGATTCACTTTGCTGGTTTAAAAGCAGTAGGTGAGTCTGTGTCGATCCCTTTAAAATATTTTCATAACAATATTACCGGCACATTAAATCTTCTTGAAGTCATGAACGATTTTAATGTAAAGAATATTGTCTTTTCATCTTCTGCAACCGTCTATGGTGATCCTGCATCCCTTCCCATCAAAGAAGATTTCCCTCTTTCAGCAACAAATCCTTATGGTCGAACAAAGCTGATGATTGAAGAAATACTTGAAGATCTTTTTCGATCTGACCAAAATTGGAATATTGCTTTATTAAGATATTTTAATCCAGTGGGCGCTCATGAAAGTGGTCTTATCGGGGAGGATCCTTTCGATATCCCTAACAATCTGGTACCCTTTATTTCCAAGGTGGCTATCGGGTCATTACCTGAGCTAAGCGTATTTGGAAATGATTACAACACTTCGGATGGAACGGGTATCCGGGACTATATACATGTGGTTGATCTGGCTTTGGGTCACATCAAAACTCTGCCCAAACTTTTTACCAATCCTGGTGTGGTCATTTATAATCTCGGGACAGGTATCGGTTACTCTGTCCTTGAAATGATCAACGGATTTAAAGAACAAAGCGGCAAAGATATTCCTTATAAAATAGTTGACAGACGACCTGGCGATATAGCAGCCTGTTGGGCAGATCCGAAAAAAGCGAAAAAAGACCTTAACTGGGAAGCGAACAAAACATTGGCAGACATGTGCAAAGATACTTGGAACTGGCAGAAAAAGAATCCGAATGGATATCGGGAAAGTAACAGGGAGAATTAAATGATGGATGATTATCTTCCCAGCCTTAAGGAAAACATAAAAACAAAAAAAATAGGCCGGGCCAAAACACTTTTAGAACAAATTTCATCAAGACCGGTTATTGAAAAAGATGAAGTTCTCCAAATACTTGCACTTGCGTCTGATGATACAGCTTTTGAGCTTTTATTATTTTTAACAAGCAACGACCATAAAGATCCAGATATTCATGACCGGTTGATCCAGCTCGTTATTGACCGTGCACATCTGAATTCTAAGTTCGTACTAATCATATTTGAAAATGCCGATATGACTATCATTACGCATACCATACCTTTAGTCAGACACATTTTATCCAAAGAAACCGACAAAGATCTTTTAAATAAAATCATTAGATATGTGGGAATAATTAAAATCGAAAATCTTTCTGATGATATCGCAGAATTCATGTTTTATGATGATGTGGGGTTAAAGACAGAATCTGTTAAAACCCTTGAACGAATTGGCACACCCCATGCCTGTGAGAAACTTGTTCAGGCCTCAAAAACAGAAAAGTGCGATCAGAATATCTTAGATACGATTCAAGTCCTCAGAATGAAAGAATCGGCTAAGAAAGCCCCAACTCCTATTGTTGAAAAAAGTACGCCTGCTGATGATTATCAAACACAACTTAAACACCTGTCATCCGATGATGTGATCAAAAGGTTTAATGCCTTTATTACCTTATCTGAAATGGGCCCAGAGGTATCGTCATCTCTTTTAAAACATCTTAAGACAGATGACCATGACCTGATAATTAATATTTTACGCCTGATTTCAAGGACTATCCCGTTAGAGGCTGTAAATGATATTTTTAGTATTATAAACCGAAAAAACATAGATAGCACAATCAAATTTGCTGCATACAGTGCGCTTGAAACATTCCCAGAACTTGAATCTGCAGCCTCAGTTATTCAGGGACTATCAGAATCGGCCATGTATGTTCGCTTGGCCGCTATAAAAACACTTGATAAAAATTTGTCTGATTTTGTCTGTGCTGAAATTAAAAATAAAATTGAGTCGGGTACAAAAAAGGGAGAACTTCTGGCTGAAGCCATATTAGATGCCCGTGCCAAGCACATTATAGAGCGCCTTATGATTTCAGATACTTTTTCTTATATTTCTTCTAATTATCTATCCAGATTAGCCCCCATACC
>JAAEKY010000153.1 GCA_024227235.1 Desulfobacteraceae bacterium
AAATTTTTCACCCCACCCTTCTCTGGTCTAAGCAGTACCTGAGAAATCAATCATCATATGTTTTTGAAAACTTGTAACCTGGGAAAAGGTCTTTTTTAACATGAGAAGTTCCATATGACTTATTTCCTCAAGATTGATAAAGTTGTCAGGTTCTTTGCCATCATTTATCATCTTCACCTGATGCCTAAAACGCATCTGCATCAGATAGTTATAAGCCTCAACAATTTCTTCGTAGGTGGCGTCATTTATAACATCTCTTTTCATCAGCACCTCAATGCGCTGGAGAGTATTGGTGACATCGAGAGAATTTTTAACGGAATAGACCTGGGCAAATCCCACTATGGCAGCAATGACAAATTTAATATCAAAACTATTGGCATGTTCTCCAGCTGACTCTACAGAAATTTTACCAAAAAAATCCACTGGGGGTCTGAAGTTCAGGGTATTTTTTGCCAAATGCTGGAAAAATACCGCCCTGCTCTCGACGAGCTCAGAAATATGCCC
>JAAEKY010000154.1 GCA_024227235.1 Desulfobacteraceae bacterium
CGGACTCCTGTCTGCACCCTTTCCACTTTATGTGAGGGATTTTGAGAGGACTTCTGTTGCCCGGACATGTTTTGCCTCCTTATACAAAATGAATGAAATAATACTCAATGGTATCAGCACCAAACCTGAAATCATTAGCAAATCCTGAAAGTCATATATTTCCAGTAAAAATCCATACGCAATCATAGCTCCGGGTATGGATGCATTTCCTACAGAGCCTACCACAGCAAACACCCTTCCTGCGAAATTGTTGTCAACTTTTTTCTGCAGAAGCGTCTTAAAAGATATGCCAGCACAGATAATGCAACAGCCGAACAAAAAGATCATAATGAGATAAAGCCCGGTTATAACGGCTTCATTTCCAGCAAAAAATGAAGCGGCAATATAAAGCACTCCGATCAAAAAGACACTGCCAAAGAGTGTGAATTTTTCCTTTCCTGAAATATTCTTTATACTCAATATCACTGCCATTATAACCGTACCAACCCCAAATGCGGTCTGAAAAAAACCAAGGTTTCTTGCACCATCGTCTGATATGGCATTGGCAATCACCGGCATGAATATCTCCATAGAACCGACAAAAAAGTGGATAATCATTACCATAAACAAAAGAATCAATAATGCTTTATCGGAAAGAATATACTGGTACCCTTGTTTTAAATCCGAAATTATTCCTGCCTCTCCTCTTTTTTCTGTTGTATCTTTCTGCAAAGGAGGGATCTTTATAAAACACTCAAAAAATGCAGACAGCAGAAAGGAAATGGCATTTGCAACAAACACCCACAAATAGCCAAACATTGAAATAAAAATCCCACCTATAAAGGCTCCGGCTATGGTTGAAAAACCGTTTACAAACTGGTGTTTTGAATTGGCGGCTGCCAGATATTTTTCATTCACGATCTGGGGGATGACCGAAGGAATCGCCGGATCAAAAAAGGCGGCATTGACACTCAAAAGCACCTGCATGGCTAAGATCATATAAAAGTTTATCAATTCAAAATAAAAAAGAACGGCGAACAAGGCAAGAATCAGGCCCCGTAACAAATCCGTGCCAATGATGATATTCTTACGATTGTACCGGTCAATAAAAGCACCGGAAAAAAATCCAACCACCAGAGAAGGGATTAATGATGCTGCCAGCACCGCCCCCATTTTTGCCGACGAGCCTGTTGTTTTCAAAACCCAAAAAGACAGTGCAATCATATGGAGTTTATCTCCTATCTGGGAAACAAACTGGCCTGATAGCAACATAAAAAAGTTTCGATTAATCATTTTTTCAATTATTCTCCTGATACAAAGTTGTTTAATTTTGTTATTTTGGTACCAGGGTACATATATAGTGTCAAGATTTTTATCCCCATAGCCTCACACTTAGTTCAATCAAACTCATATATAAGAAAGCGTGGATTGAGGTTAAAAACCCACGCTTTTCTTATTTGCACCTTATACAATATATTGGGTATTGGAATTTGGTGTGGACCCGTTGATACCTCCAACATATCAATACGTTGATCGAAGTTGTGATAGGTTCGATGAAAATGGAAAAAATTCAGTAAAATTAAATTGCAGATACCCGTTGCATATATAAAATTTTACATGGGTTTTGACAGTGGTATGGTATCGCACGAATTGATCAGCCTGATTTTCGTTGGATACACTCATCCTATCACATGATATCGCAGGAGTCGGTTCCGCACCTCTACCCGAACGGGACCGTCCCGGTATCTGAAAGACCCGGGTATCTTCATGCCCGATTCGATGC
>JAAEKY010000155.1 GCA_024227235.1 Desulfobacteraceae bacterium
CCTATTCAAAAGACAGGCTTAACCACAAGTACTATGATTATCCAGTTAGTTTCAGGGTCAGGTGAGGCGCAGAATCTTAAACTTGTTAGTTATGTTCAGTAACTAGTAAAATTTTATCCGGTCGAGAATGGGTCCATGGTTTGCTCGTCGGAGACCGGATAAAATGTTACGGGTACTGCCACTCTAATCAAATCGCATGGGTTCATTTTCCTTTTTCTTTAATGATACATATGGCAGTCATGCTACATTTGTTATTAGTATCATTGTTAAGAGACGTTTGAAAGATCAACCCATACTGCCAATTATAACATAATGGACAAAAATTTTAAAAATCAAAGCTCAAAAGAGCATATTAAAGCACAAGTTACAATCTTTGTAAGAGCAAATCAGCTGATATCCAACCTGATTTTAACTCTAAGAGAGGCCGTTTACCCAGATTTCGGTATCTGGGCGCACCTATCCAACTACACAGGAATAACTCCAAGGATTTTAGCCCCCTTTCTCAAATTGAAAGCAAATTGCCGGAACATAATATCAATGGTATTTTTCATGATCTGCGGGAACCTTGCCCTGTATCCTTTATCATGCTTGTGGCTTATACCAAAGTACTGCTCAACTATGTATCGATATTTTGAGATGGCTTTATTCCTTGTAATTTCAATATCAGTGAGCTTGGCATTTATATTATCTTTGCGCATGATACCGTCTTTAATGCTATTTAAAGTAAGAAACTCACGATTAGGAGCACCAGCATATCCCTTATCAGCATAAACAGTTTGGACTTTATCTTTTGTATGCATACTGTAAATCACAGCATAGGGCAGATACTTAGAATCATGATGAGAAGAAGGACTCAAAACAGTAGAGAGGATAAACCCGTTATCAGTATCAACGGCAGCATGCTCTTTAAGACCATAATGGTATTTGTCATTCTTAAAAGTCCAGTCAGAATCAATATCCCTGGTAAACTTTTTAAAGTTGCCATTTTGATCCAGTCTGCCTTCAGGCGTATCGTGTTTCTCTTTGAGTATTTTAATCTTTTTTTTAGAAACAGGCTTGCTTGCAGATTTAACCAGCCTGGCATCAACAGCAACACCCTTATTAATAGAGATACCCAGTTGGTAGAATTGCTTGAGGAGCAGACTGTTAATTTGAACCATGGCATCTTTGGAAAGACGCTTTCTAAAGCGTGAGAAAGTACTATGATCAGGAGAAGGATAATCCAACGGCATATCAAGAAAGGATTTAAAAGAGATTCTATCATTGATCTGGCTTTCCAGTTCAGGATCAGACTTAATCTGAAACCACTTTTGCAACAGCATACATTTAAACAACAGCAAAGGAGAATAAGCCCTCTCTCCTTCTTTAGATTTTCCTGTTTCATAGAATTTTATAAGCATGTTTTGAACAGGCTTCCAATTAATAGTAGAGTTAATCTTATCCAGGAATATTAAGGACCGATTTTTATCAGCATTATGTTGAATAGCAATGTCAGCAAAGGAAAAATAATTATCGATTTTTTTGTAAGCCATGTTGCCTCCTGAATGTTTAATTTTATAGTAACCTTTATAGCATAAAATATAAATAATTTCAATAAGATATGAACAAAAAACCATCAAAAATATGGACATTACGAATTAAAAGACCTCAGGCTATATCCGAGTGTGTCCGAGTGATAGAAATTGATTCCAAAGCATCATTTTTACAACTGCATGAAGCCATACAAAAAGCAGTAGATTTTGATAATGATCATTTGTTTCAATTTTATCTTGGAAGTCACCCCGATCAACACGCATATACCATTGGAGGAGAACCAAGCTGGAATGGTTATAATCCCGTAAATAGATACCGTAAAATTAACATAACCGGCACCTGGCCTTTGCCAACCGGTTACAAATTATATTATCTTTTTGATTTTGGTGATCAATGGATTTTTCAGATTAATAAAACCCGGCATAAAGATAAAGTTCCCCAATCTGGCGTTGTTTATCCCAGGGTTATTGAATCTAAAGGGAAAAACCCAGTACAATATTCTGATTGGGATTATGAAGAAGAATAGATGTGTTGTGCAAAGGTCTCTGTTAAAAGTAATAATATCAGCCCCAGTTAGGCGTCGAGCTGTGGCAGTGATCAAGCTGGTAAAAACTTATCCATATTAAAGGCTTGTTTTCTTTTGAGTATAAAATAAACTGCTCTGCCAAGTTTGTGAGCTAAAATAGAAAGAGCCTTGCCTTTATTATGTTTTCTGGTCATTTTGTCAACA
>JAAEKY010000156.1 GCA_024227235.1 Desulfobacteraceae bacterium
GGAGTTGGGTTTTGATATCCAACAGACCGCCCGTGCTGACGTCTTGGTAGAAGAAGCGCTAAAGACATCAGCTATTGAAGGCGAGACCTTAGATCCGGATGCCGTTCGATCGTCTGTAGGAAGGCATTTTGGGATTCCTGATGCCGGTTTTAAAAATGTACATGATCAAAAGGCGGATGGCCTTGTACAAATACTTCTGGATGCGACAAAAAATCATTCCCAGGAATATTTATCTGACAGACTTTTTTCCTGGCATGCTGCTCTGTTCCCTACCGGATATTCAGGCATGGTCAAAATTAATGTGGCGAAATGGCGGGATGACAAGCAAGGGCCAATGCAGGTTATTTCAGGACCTGTCGGAAAGAATAAGGTTCATTTTGAAGCACCTCCAGTCAATTTGCTTGAATCTGAAATGAGTGCTTTGATTTACTGGATTAATAAAAAAACAAATATGGACGGCCTAATAAAAGCTGCTGTATGTCATTTATGGTTTATTACTCTTCATCCATTTGATGACGGGAATGGAAGGATTACAAGGACTTTGACAGATATGCTGCTGGCCCAGGATGAAAACAGTCCTAAGCGATTTTATAGTCTTTCATCACAGATAATGGCTGAACGAAATGATTATTATGACATATTAAATGCGACTCAAATAGGAAGTCTGGATATTACAATTTGGCTGGAGTGGTTTCTTGGGTGTATGAATCGTTCGATTTTGAGTTCCAACTCATTGTTGGAAAAAATAATGGCTAAAGCAAAATTCTGGAAGACCTTTGCCCAGACAAGGCTTAATGATAGACAGATAAAGGTCATCAACCGATTGCTTGATTTGGGGCCAGAAGGTTTTTTAGGCGGGTTAAAAAATAAAAAATATATGGGGATGGCCCATACCAGCCGCGCAACGGCACAAAGGGAACTGTCCGATCTTGTACAAAAAGGTATTCTTATCAAACTCCCCGGTGGTGGAAGAAGTTCAAACTATGATCTTGATTGGAGTAAATGCAAGGAATAAATTTTTAAAAAATCTGAAAGATAGAAAATAAAACAAGAAAATGCACACGTTGCGACAAGATGTCGCTTTTAATAATGTTGGGCTCGACCCAACCTGCCCTATTACCGGCAGTTTTCTAAC
>JAAEKY010000157.1 GCA_024227235.1 Desulfobacteraceae bacterium
AAAATCAAGAGACTAAAACCAAAAATTCAAAAAAAAATTTTTGAGCTCCAAATTGATTTGTTTGCATTTTTTGAATGGGCAAGAAAACAGGATAATATCCCACAAATAAAATTCAACAAAAATGTATTTCCTGGGACTATATTAAAAGGGACTTTTTCATCGCATGAAATTCAAAAAAAATTAAAAAATTTTTCAATGTTTGAAAAGTGTCATTCAAAAAACAAATTTAATATCGTAATACAAAAAAATTAATTTTTATTTTTAAAAAGTGGTGCAGAAAAAATACTTTTATATATTGCACCTGATGATTTCAATTCACTTTGAAAAAGAGTGATATTTGAAATCAAAAACTCACTTGATCGACTATCTTTAAATTTTTGCAGCAAACGATCCATCTTGTTTGGGAAAATTGGTTGTTTAATCCTGGCCAATGTTAAGTGGGGTAAAAAACGCTTATTTTCAATTTTTATTGCCATATCACCAAAAAGAGTTTTTTCAAGACAATTTTCAAGTTTTTCTAAAATATCTGTTTGCCCCCTTATTCCAGACCAGATAACTTTAGCTCTTTTAACCGAAGGGAACACCCCTATGCCAGATGTAAACAACGTGTGTTTCGGTATGTTTTTTACACTTTTGGTCATACATGTTTTAATGGCCTCAATCTCATGACCTTTAATATTTCCTAAAAACTTTAAGGTTAAATGCATGGCAGCAGGTTTTGGCCAGGAGGCTCGAATACCTGATTTCCTGAGTTGTTCTTGCAGATCATTCAAAAAGCTTTTTGTCCCTTTTGGAAGGGATATTGCAATAAATGCACGGATGGTGCTTTTGTCATCATTCATTTAAATTTTTATTACAAAATAAAATTGCATTAAATATGATAATAGGCATTAACAAACCCTTTTTTCAAACACCTAAGATAAACCAATATGATCTTGCATCATAGAAAGAATGAATAGAATTCTCAATATCTTTTAACTAGAAAATTTGCCATATATTCCGAAATCAAATAATTTGATTAGTTTCTGTCAGGGTATGCGGCACTCCTTTATACATTTCAGGATAAAGGAACATATTTATAAGAACGGCTATTTTAAAAAACTTAAAAATTTTCTACCCTCACCATTGGAAGGTCAATTGTCTTACGGAAGCGTTATAGCGCTTTGCTTACAAATTCTTGATGAGCAAAGCGAACCCGATATTTCATAACCTAAAAAATCTATAGTCATTGTAAACAAGTAAAATTATTGAAAAAGTCCAAGCATATAGATATACTAATTTTTATGCGACTTCGAACCATTATATTGATTTTGGCTTTATTTGCATTTTTATCTGCTTGTGCCGGTGGAATACTATATTATTACTCATTTCAAAAAGCATCCTTTCAGAAGACAGAATCAGACGCATATTCAAGGCTGAACCTTTTAACAGATCAACTATCCTTTTATCTTTCCGAGCATATCAAGCCTGTTAAAACGCTATCCGGAATCAAAGAATTAAGAATGGCCCTTAAAGATACTGACTTGGATTCAATCTATGGCGCCAACCAAATCCTCGACAACTTTACAAAATCCCTTGATCTTGAAGTCAGCTATTTAATGAAAAAAAATGGAATTACGCTATGCTCAAGTAATCGAAATGCCCACGATAGTTTCGTTGGGAAAGATTTTTCTTTCAGACCTTACTATAAAAAAGCCATTAAAGGAACACCTTCGACATATCTTGCCCTTGGTACTACGTCCAGAAAAAGAGGGGTTTACTATTCTCACCCTGTTTATGATGAAAATAAAACAGATATCATTGGCATTGTCGTTATAAAGGCTTCTGTGGAATTTGTTGAAACAAAACTATTCCCAAAATCGAAAGACACGCTCCTATTTGTAGATCCAAACGGTATTATTTTTATTTCAAATATAGACGATTTGCGGTTTAAACTTTTGTGGAAACTTACTGAAGAAAAAAACAATAAAATCACAAATTCAAAGCAATTTGGCAACGGCCCCTGGGTCTGGACCGGATTTTCAAAAAATCAAACCGATTATGTGACAGATAAAAATAATACTCAATATCTTTTTGCAAGTCTCAATGTTACCCATTACCCTGATTGGAAAATTATCAGTTTAAGAAACCTAAAAGAAATTAAAAAACAGGTCTCAGAGCCCTTTGTCAGGGTTCTTGGACCGGTTGTTACATCCATTTTAATCTTAACTGGCATTCTGGTATTGGTACTTTACCAACTGGGAATTCAAGAATTGACCAAACGTAAAAAAGCAGAAAAAGAGCTTCGACTCAATGAAGAAAGATACAGACGTATCTATCATAAAACGCCAGCGATGCTTCATTCAATTGATATTGAAGGACAGATAATAAGAGTTTCGGATCACTGGTTAGAAGTAATGGGATATAAAAGAGAGGCTGTTATTGGAAAGCAGCTTGTCAGCTTTTTTACACCAGAATCAAAAAGATATGCGCTTGATATTATTTTCCCAAAATTTTTCAATACAGGTTTTTGCAAAGATGTTTCCTATACATATATCAAAAAAAATGGGGAAAAAATGGATATCATGTTGTCCTGTTATGGACTTAGGAATGAAAATGACGAAATAATTAGATCTTTGGCTGTAAGCGTGGATGTGACAGAGAAAAACCGAACGCAAAAAGATTTGCAAATTGCCACAGAAAAACTTGCCCAATACTCCCTGGATCTTGAACAGCAGGTAACAAAAAGAACTGCGCAACTTGAAAAAGCCCAGGACAATTTAAAGACCCTGTCAAAAAACATTATTGCTTCTCAGGAAAGGGAAAAAGCAACTGTTGCAAGGGAACTTCATGATCATTTGGGACAAGTCTTAACAGCCCTTCGCTTTGATGCCGTATGGATTAAAAATTTTATCACCCCTGTAGATAAAAAGGCTGGTAAAAGGACTGATAAAATGTGTTCATTAATCGATGATACTATTAATGATGTACGGGATATGGCTTATCGGTTAAGACCAAGAGTCTTAGATGATTTGGGACTTGTGGATGCATTGGAATCATTGCTTTTGGATTTTGAAAAGCGGTCCACTGTTTCATGTGTCTTCAAGCATGACAAGATCCCTAAAATTAATGATACACTTTCAACAGCGCTATACAGAATTGGTCAGGAAGCCATCACCAATTCCCTTCGGCACTCAAATGCGACCACTATTACGGTTGAACTGAAAACAGATAATGAGGGAGTGGCTCTAACCATACAAGATAATGGGAGTGGCTTTAATGCAGCTAATCGCAATGAATTCGATGGGTTCGGACTTGAGGGAATGAAAGAACGCGCCAATCTGGTTGGCGGAAAACTTGATATATTTTCCCAAGAACCTAATGGAACAACCATTTGCTGTAAAGTAAAAATAAAAGGATAATTCATGATTAAAGTACTTCTTGCAGATGACCACAGTATTGTCAGGGAAGGGTTAAGAAAAGTTTTAGAAGACAGCGATGAAATTGAAGTGATTGCTGAAGCGCCAGACGGGGAAACCGCTTTAGACGAAGCTATGACTAAAAAACCTGATGTGGCAATTATTGATATTTCCATGCCGGGTATGGATGGACTTGAAGTTGTCACACGAATCAACAGCTATTGTCCTGATGTGCCTGTCCTTATTTTAACCATGCATGAAGAAGAACAATATGTTGTAAGAGCCATAGAAGCAGGCGCCATGGGGTATGTCACAAAACAGTCAGCACCTGAGCAGCTGGTGGCTGCAGTGAAAAAAATCCATGAGGGCGGCAGATATCTAACAGAAAAAGCAAGTGAAGCCTTAGCCTTAAGAGTGATTCGTGGGAACAAAAACCAGACGCTGACCGAATCTTTATCCATGCGAGAACTTCAAGTATTAAGAAAACTTGCCATGGGTTCTACTAACAGGGAAATTGCAACATCTTACAATATTAGTGTTAAAACAGTCGACACTTATCGGTTTAGAATCTTGAAAAAATTGAGCTTAAGAAACAATGCGGAGTTGTCCAGGTATGCCATTCAAAATAAGTTAGTTGAGCTTTAACTTAAGCTGTCCTTAACGATTCAGACGGTTAAAATTCAAAAAAATTTTATTTACAGTGGTTTTGCACCTATGCATCTCTTCTGAAGAAATCCCTTGTTCTGCTTCCTCTAACAATTCCTCAACCACAGCAATCAAATCTGTTTTAAAATCTTTGGCTTTATTGGTTAAATAGACAAGCTTACTTCTCTTATCATTTCTATCCGGGACTCTTAACACGATATTCTTTTTTTCCAAAACATTTAAAAGTCTGGTAATGGCAGCTTTATCTTTTACTGCTATATTGGAAAGCTCCTGCTGGGTTTGTCCATCTTTTCGATATAGATGAACAAGGATACTCCATTGTTCGTAACTGACATCAAACCCGGCATCTGAAAATTTTTTTGTCAGCCTTTTAATAATTGATCTGGATGTCCGCCCCACTAAATATGCAATTGATGAATCAATGACTTTTTCAAATGTTTCCATAAAACCATACAATACTTTTACGTTAAAATTATTTTTAACTCATTGAACAAACTATATTAATTGTTCAATACTACTATCAATATGAAACTGTTCTTTATACAATATTGTACAAAATAGTTGATAATGCAACTATTTTTTTGAATTGGGTTCTCACCTAAAGGTCACACAAAAAATATAAAGTTATTTTTGAGTGACCAGAAGTAAAGAACACTAATGAAATAAACTGAACAGAAATAGCGTAGAATTTTTAGTTCATATACAAGGCACTATTGTATTAGGCCTTCAGCGCAGCGAAGTAGATCGGACAAAAGATAAGCGATTTCGTTCAACTTATAAAATTTGCGTTCCGAAGATTAAGGTTACAATAGGGTCTGGTTTTCCAACGATTATGTATCCAAAAATATTGTTCAGGGCATCGCCTGACCATGGATTCAATAGCTGAAACAAAGGCTTGGGTATTTATTTCAATATCTTTGATCGGGTCGTTCGTGATGGTAATGGGGATCTGGGGTAAGAACTCATGGATGTAGCGGCCCTTTTTTTTCATAATAAACATGGGGATCACTGCAGCCTTTGATCGTAATGCCAATTTTGCCAGACCGCTATTGGTGCAGCAAAGTTGGCCAAAATAATTAACAAACACACCTTTATACCAGTCAACATTCTGATCCAAAAGAGTGGCCACCACTTTTTTTTCTTCTAACGCTTTTGCAATTTTAGGTGCGGCTTTTCGAAGAGGTATCATTGTCGTGCCTAATCTCTGGCGGGTTTCAAGCATCACACGCTCCAGTGGTCTAAAATCAAATTTCCGGTACAGGCCTATCGGAAAAATTTTTGTTTTCGCCATAGCCCCTGACATAAGTTCAAAATTACCCATATGGCAACCCAGAAGGATAACACCTCCTTTTTGGGTTGCGGCATTTAAATTTTTCAAACCTTTGATATCATAGTGTTTTAATAGATCTTCCTCTTTTTGACCATAGGACCAGATCACCTCAAAAATAAGACCTGTCGTGTGTTTGAAATTTTTCTTGGCAAACCGCCAAGCCTGGGAACGGGAATATTTCCCTGGGTATGCGTTTTGTATATTTTTAAACACCACAGTCCTATGGCGTTTATCTACCTTAAACCAGATTAGTCCTATAACATCTGCAAAAAAAAGGAGTATAGACATTGGAATTTTACTCATGGCCATGATCAACAGTTTGATCAATTTATATAAAATGATATCCTTCATTAGCTATTGCAACCTAGTGTCGAAAAAATTATAAGACCGGATATTAATCCCTTACTGGCAATACAAGTTTTCCGGTTATGTGTTGCTTTCAATTTTTATCGATTTTTTTTTAGTGGGGCAGGTCTAAATTCTAATAGTTTGGTAATTTTAGCAACCTACGTCAGCCATCTTATATAACTTTTGACCTCTGAATACAAGGTGTAACTTCTTGGCTGTAGATGGAACTGATCTTTCTTTGAAAAAATGAACACTTTCTTAAGACTGATTTATTCATCATTCAGAAGGAAAAGTGTCCATTTATACTTGACCACACCATTATGAAGTTGTTCGTTTTTTAAAATATATAGTCCAATACCCACTTAAGAGGTATGAATAAGCCCACGTACCGATGAGAATATAAACAAATGCCTTTGTTATATCAACGGCACTGCCATCAAGAGAGAACCCGGGGACATACCCAAAAAGAATGGGACCCAGGTATAAAAATTTTGCAAACTTAAATGATGTAAAAGCGGTTTTCCACATATTTGCTTTGGCTATGGTTGCACCGGCAAATGCCGCAATGCACACAGGGGGGGTTATATTTGAATCCTGTGACAACCAGTAAACGATCATATGCGCTGCAATTTCATTTACTCCCAAATGCGTCAGGGCGGGAACCGCAACAACAGCTGTAATCAAATAAGCTGCTGTTACCGGCACGCCCATTCCCAGCACTAGAGATGCAAGGGCAACCAACAGGATGGTCAGCAATAAAGAGCCTCCTGCAAGCTCAATCATAATATCTGCAAAAGTAAGTACCAGGCCAGAGAAAGTCAAAACACCGATAATAATACCAATTACCCCAACAGTGGCACCGATCTTGAGGCTGTTCTCGGTTCCGGATCGGGCAGCGCCTAAAAATTTAGAGAGCCCGGGTTTGACCTGTTTTGGAAACTTAAAATAGAATGCACCGGCAGCCAAAATTCCGACAACAAATCCAACCCATTGTGGAATAATATCCTCGGTTCCTCCATTGATAATGTTAACCAGGGATACCAAAAATATAGCTGTCACGATAATGCCCATGGTCAGATCTATCCGTCTTTCCTTATCAGCCCAGCTAATAAAAATACAGGAGACAAGGCCAAGTATGGCTGAATACCCGGGCGAATACCCTGTGAGCATAAAAATCGTAATAACCACTAAAGGCAGTGCATAAAACCATTGTTTTTTAAATATTTCTGTGGCTGAAAATTCTGTTTTTTCACCCACAATATTGTACTTTTTGGCTTCATAATGTACCATACAAAATACAGAGAAAAAATACATGACAGCTGGAAATATAGCTACAAGCATAATTTTTGAATAGGGCACGCCTGTCAGTTCTGCCATGATAAATCCACCAGCACCCATAATAGGCGGCATAAACATACCGCCAATAGAAGCGGCAGGTTCTATACCACCGGCGACGTGGGGTTTAAATCCTGCTTTTTTCATCATGGGGATGGTAAACATACCCGTGGAAACCGTGTTTGCAATGGCAGATCCTGAGATAGAGCCAAACAAACCTGAGGCAATGACGGATACTTTCCCAGGCCCACCAATTTTATGACCCACAGCAGCAAGGGGCCAGTCAATAAAAAATTTCTGGGCACCACATTTTTCCAGAAACGCACCAAAAAGGACAAACAAAATCACATAGGTGGCCAGAACATTGGCCATAATTCCAAATACACCATCACTCTTATAAAAAATGCTGATACACAACTCAGTAAACGGAGCACCGGCATGAGAAACCAAATCCGGTGCCATGTAACCGTAAACACCGTATGTCAACATGATAACGCCCATAAAGACAAAGACATTGCCCACCACTCGCCTGGCAAGCTCAATACCGATCAACACACCGATAACAGAAAACACCATATCAAGCTGTGTTTCTGCACCTGTTCGATAATTAATGGTCTCGAACATTGTAATCCAGTATCCAATAGAGACGATGGAAAGAACAATGAGGATATAGTCCACCACCCGCATTATCGCTGATTTAGATTTATACAATAAAAAGACAAGGATATAGGTTATAATGACATAGACTCCCCTGTGATACTGGGTTGCCATAGGCTGTATCACAGCAGCGTAGGAGTAAAAAACGACCAGGATCACTGAACATACATCAAACACGATCTGCTCAAATCTATTTAGCTTTTCGTACACAATTTGCCTTCCTATTGTTTAAATTAATAGTCTTGAATCTATGGTTTGACTTTCATACGGGCCTTTGCTTTGAAAAGCCCGTATGATTTATTATTTATATCAATTAAATAAACTTGCGTCTATTATAAAGCACCTTTTTCTTTCCAGAATTTTTCAGCACCTGGATGGAAAGGGGTCACAATACCGTCAGCGCCCGTTTTAAGTGACATCTTTTTAAAAGTCTTTTTCTGGGCTTTCATATGCGCCAGGCCTTCGTCTGTGTAAATCAAAGACAGCATTTTATAAACAACATCTGCCGATACTTTTGAGTTGGCTACCCAAAGCGCAGAATCTTGGAAAGAAGGAGATTCATAACCTACCCCTTTGTAAGTATTTGCAGGAACAGCAAGTTTTGCAAAGTATGGATATTTTTCATAGAATCCACTTGATTTGGCATCTGCATCAAGATTCACAAGGGCAATATCATTTGTTTGTGCTGCCATGATGACTGCACCACTTGGGAATGCTGTAAACAGCCAGAACGCATCCAGTTGTTTGTTACCAAAGGCTTGTGCTGCATCATTATAGCCCATTGCGTTTCTTTCAATTTTATCCCAGACACCATTGTGAGAGAAAAACAGTTCACAATTTGCAAAAGCACCAGAACCAGCATTACCTACACCCACTTTTTTACCCACAAGATCTTTTACACTTTTGATTCCAGAACCGGCACGGGTAACCAATTGAGCAGGTGCACCATAGAGCCATGCAACCGCCATAACATCTTCATATTTTTTGGCATCATTTTTCATCATACCATTTCGACCCAGGTAAACGTGTCCGGAATACACAACACTCATCTGTTGTCTGCCAGAATTTGTTTTTCTCAAGTTTTCAACTGATCCTGCTGAAGACTGAGCCTGTACTTTAAAATCTGCTGCTGCTTTCATGGGTTTATATACTTGGATACCATTTGCAACAACCTGGAATGTTCCACCAGCAGGTCCGCCGCCGAAAACAACTCTTGCTTTTGCAATGGCGGATTGGCAAAACGCCATACTGAGAACTGCGATAAAACCTACAATTAATAATTTTTTACTACTCATACGATCCTCCTGTTTGTTGGTGTTAAATTAAAAAACCTTTTTTAACCGTTTATGAGACTACCAGATATGACGTCAACAAAACAATTGGAGGATTTCTGATTATGGTGTAGGTAAATTTCTTACAAAAAAGATTTACAGCTTATAGCAATCCTCATAAAGATGTTCCTTTATCCTAAAAATGCATAAAGGTGCGCGGCACAGCTAGTGTGTGGTAAAGATTTTCACGGATTTAATTCCTTTAGGCGGTAGGATGCCGCAGGAGC
>JAAEKY010000158.1 GCA_024227235.1 Desulfobacteraceae bacterium
AAATGGTGCAGTCAAATCCAAATTTTGCCGCCATAGTAGCGGTGGCTACTCCATGTTGACCCGCACCTGTTTCTGCAATGACCCGTTTTTTACCCATTTGCTTGACCAAAAGCCCTTGGCCCATCACATTGTTGGCCTTATGGGCTCCAGTATGATTTAGATCCTCGCGCTTAATATATATTTTTGCACCACCAAATTCTTTAGTAAGGTTTTCTGCAAACGTTAAAGGCGTGGCTCTACAGGAATACGTTGACATTAATGTCTCATATTCGTTCCAAAATGATGGATCTTTTTTTATCTTTTCAAACGCCTGCTCAAGCTGATCAAATGTTGCAACCAAAATTTCAGGCAGAAACGCCCCGCCATAGTCACCATAATATCCCCTGTTTTTCATGCCCGCTACTCCTGATTTATTTATATCAACTCTTAATATACTTTCTTTTTATTTTTGTTTGTCATTTAGGTTTCTTTAAGGTTAATGGTCTGAGAGAATGCAAATTTTTCTGTTCTACAGTATAGCTTTGAAAAAACCGCCCCATCTGCACCTGGAAAATTGAGAATTCTTTGAACTTCCAAAATAGGATCTTTACATTTAACGTCTAACAACTTTGCTTGATTTTCCGGTAAAAAAGATATTTTAAACGTTTGTCGACCTGATGTTGGTTTTAAATAATATTGGTCAGATATGACCTGGGAAAGGGATCTATTTTCAAGATCCACTTTATCCAAAGCTAAAAACAACTCAGGATGGAGATAAAACTTTTCAAATAAGACGCCCTCTTTTTTAACCAGCGTTAATCGTGAAAAGAAAAAAGCCTGGTTCCCATTAAATGGGTTGTTTTTATCTGCTGTGATTTTATGAAGGCAAATAGGATCTATGACTTTTGTCTTTGCCTGGATTCCTTTTGTCAAAAATGCCTGTGACGTACCGGCTAAGGAAAAAAGATCTATTTGGTGATCCTGATGTTTCACATAAGTTCCTGACCCTCTTTTGCGTTCAACAAGTCCTTTTCTAACAAGGGTATCCATCGCCTGGCGAACGGTGGGTCTTCCAATCTTATATTGCTTTGCCATACCGATTTCAGAAGGAATCACATCCCCTGGTTTATATAAACCAGACCGAATCTTCTGGGTAAGAATATCTGCTAACTGGTGGTATAATGGAATGGGCGACTGCTGATTGAGCATGGTTAACCTCAATGATTTTGTTTAATTTTGAGGCAAATATAAAAACTATTTGTTAAGTTGTCAAGACATTTTAACAAATTTATTGAAAATAAGCGCCTGAGTTTATCTTGAGTTCTCTTTTTTTTAAGGCTACTATCTGACATGCAACAAACCCCAATGTTGAAAAAAAATGGCTGTGCTCATGTTAATAATTGAATCATAAGGAGCCCTGCAATGACTGAAAATACAGAGAACATGCTCTTGGTGGAAAAAAAAGGGCTCATTGTTTTTCTTACCATTCATTATCCTAAAAAACGAAATGCTCTCTCCCCCAAAATACTTATTGATCTTCATAAAAATTTGGAAGCTTTTTCAAAAGATGACACTATCCGATGTGTGGTGATAAAGGGTTCAGGAAGTAATGTATTTTCTTCAGGGTATGACATCAGTGCCATACCGGTTGACCCATTGCCTGATACCAAACAAAAAACCCCGGATGTTCTTGTACAAGCATTAGACACAATAAAAAATTATCCTTACCCCACTATTGCCATGCTGAATGGCCATGCTTTTGGGGCAGGATTAAATCTTTGTGCATGCTGCGATATCAGAATCGCAGCTGAAGATATCAAATTGGGAATGACTGCTGCAAGACTTGGCGTGGGATATCATCCAAAAGGAGTCCAGCAATTTATTGAAGCCTTTGGAATTGCCAGGACAAAGGAACTCTTTTTTACTGCTAACATTTATGAAGGCAATGATCTTATTCAAAAAGGTCTCGTGGATTATTTAATTCCAAAGCAAGAACTTGAAACATTCACCCTTTCCTATGCCGAACAGATTACTCGTAATGCGCCGCTTTCTTTAAAAGCAATTAAAAAAACCATTGCCATGTTTGAAAACAAGGCCGTCTTAAATCAAGAAGACATAACCCTGGCAGATCAATTGATGCAAAGCTGCTTTCAAAGTGATGATTTAAAAGAAGGACAAGCTGCATTCCTTGAAAAAAGAGCGCCCATATTCAAAGGAAAATAACCCCACAGATGTTTGCAACATTGCGGACAACAAGGAGACATTAATGAAGATACAACAAATACGAAACTCAACCCTAAGACTTTCCATAGCAGATAAAACAATTTTGACAGATCCAGTTCTTTTACCCAAGCATGGGATTGAATCTTTTGCTGGTATTGAAAAAAACCCCATTGTAGACCTTCCTTTTCCTGCCCAGGAAATCATTAAAGATATTGATTTGGTAATTGTGTCTCATCTTCATCAAGATCATTTTGATAATGGCGCCAAAGAATTGCTGCCCAAAGAAGTTCCCATGTTCTGTCAGCCAGGGGATGACAATGCCATTAAAGACAATGGATTTTTACATGTTAGCCCTATTGAAAAATCTGTGGAGTGGGAAGGTATTCATATTACGAGAACTCCTGGCAAACACGCCGGAAATGAAAAATGGCAAAAAATTCTTGGGAATGTATCAGGATTTATTTTCAGAACAGACAATGAACCCACTGTCTATTGGGCAGGAGATACGATTTTATATGATGAAATCAAAGATACCATCACAAAAGCCAAACCTGATATTATCCTGACCCACTCATGTGGAGCAATACTCGACGACAGTGGCCCTATTGTCATGGATGCAAAGCAAACCATTGACGTGTGTAAACTGGCACCAAATTCTATCGTTGTCGCAACCCATTTGAATGCACTGGATCATGGTACAGTGACCCGTAAAGACCTTAGAACCTATGCAAATGACAATGGTATCACAAAAAATCAGCTAGTCATCCCTGAGGATGGACAAACTCTAACATTTTAGACAAGTGTATCAATAAAGGATATCACCCATGAAATATGCCCATACCAACATTGTAGCAAAGGACTGGAAAGCCTTATCAAAATTTTATGTGGATGTTTTTGACTGCAAAGTCAAACCGCCTGAAAGAGACCTTTCAGGGGATTGGCTAGATAAAGCAACAGGCCTTACTCATGCGCATTTAAAAGGGATTCATTTGATATTACCCGGGTTCGAGGATTATGGCCCTACTCTTGAAATATTTACCTATCAAGATATGAATTCATCCCAGCCAATCATGGCGAATCATATTGGCTTTACCCATATTGCTTTCCAAGTGGATGATGTAGAAAAAACATTTGAAAAAGCGATTAAAAATGGGGGCTCTGTTTTGGGAAAGGTCACCCGAAAAGAGGTGGAAGGCGTTGGGTTGCTAACATTGGTCTATTTCAGGGATCCAGAAGGAAATATCGTTGAAATACAATCATGGGAATAGTGCATATCATTTTATTTTACTCAACGAGAATCAAATCTTTTCAATTATTTTCGCTTTTTCAAACCCAATAATAAAGACGAGTAGAGAGGGAATCACAAAAAGGGTAAACGCTGTTGATATCGCAAGGCCGCCTAGCAAAATCGATCCCAGGCCGCGATACAGTTCGCTACCTGAACCGGTTGACAATACCATGGGTAGCATGGCCAGAAGACTGGTTGTGGCACTCATAAAAATGGGCCTGATTCTGGTTTTTACAGCATCTATCACCGCATCTTTTCCCACAAGGCCATTATAACGGACATTGTTTAATGATTGATGGACAATAAGAATGGCATTATTTACCACCGTACCGATTAGAATGATAAACCCCAGCATGCTCAAAACATCAAAGCCTTGCGGTGCAATAAAGGTGTTGACTGCCCAGAGCCCGGCAAAACCACCGGCGGCTGCCAGGGGTACTGAAAAAAGAATGATAAAGGGGTATAAAAAATTTTCAAACAATGCTGCCATCAAAAGATAGGTAATGATCAAAGCTAAAAGAAGATTCCACTGAAGTGCCAGACGCGTTTCCACAAGTTTATCTGCGTTGCCACCAACAGCGACATTAACGTTTTTCAGTTTTCCTGCTTTTTTAAGTGAAGGGATAATATCATTTTCAATCATTTCCATGGCACTCTGAAGGGCAAGTGTTGCAGGTGGGGTAACCTGAAGGGTAATGGTGCGGTCCCGCTCTAGATGATTTATCTGGGGCATCCCCTCACCATATTCGATCTTTGCCACATCTCGGACCTGGATCAGATCTCCAAGGCTGTTCACAATCGTATTGTTTAAAATATCTTCCGGATTACTGCCAGCTGAATCTTGGCCTTTGAGTACAAGATCAACCTGCTTGATTCCCTCGGGACGGTATTCTTCAATTTTACGACCATCCATCAGGATATCGATATATATTCCTAAATCTTCTGCTGTAAGTCCATTGGCTGCAAGCTTTTCTTTATTTGGTATTATTTTTACTTCAGGATAACTGGCTTCAAGTGATGGAACTGGGCGGACTTGGGTGTGTTCCATTTTTGCCCTTATGGTTCCAAAAAGAGCATAAGACGCCTGGATAATATCCTGAATATTCTCTCCTGAAATATTAACATCCACGGTCCTGCCTTTTCCAATACCCGATTGAAAAATCCCCGCCTGAATACTGACACCAAAAACTCCAGGAATTGATCGTATTACCCGGTTAAAAAGAGGTATGAGTTCACGAGCTCGAGTTTCATGGGTACTGATCCCGCCAAAAAGTGTGATTCGATCAGCGCCGACAAAAAACATATGCTTTATTTTGGGGAGCCCATCCTTTCCGTCTTCTTTAAAATAGGGTTCGGTTGCTTTATAGATATTTTTGCCCATGCTTTTGAGTTTAGCGACTGAATAACCCGGTGGCGGAATAAGAATATTTAGAATAAGGTTTCTGTTACCCTGAGGCAAATATTCAGCGCTTGGCAGTAACCATGAAGTCAACCCAATTGAAAAGCTTGTAAAAAGGACAACAGTTGCAAGCCTTGTAATAATATTTTTCATGCACATGTTGCTGAATTTTAATATTATGCCTGAAAAAAAAGTACCAATAATGCTTTTTTGGAATTTACCATTATTCGCCTGATTCTTTTTTCTATAAAACAGATTAAACAGGGTTGGAATTACAGAAATAGAAACAATTAAGCTTAAAAGGATGGATGATGTAATGGCAATGGCAATGTCGCGAAACAATTGCCCTGCTTCTTCCTGAATAAAAATTACCGGTAAAAAAACTGCCACCGTGGTTGCTGTGGAAGCAAGGACGGCACCCCAAACTTCTCTTGTTCCTTCATAGGCTGCATCAAACGCTTTTTTACCAAGTTTGCGATGCCGGTCTATATTTTCAAGCACAACAATAGAGTTATCCACGAGCATTCCCACAGCAAATGAAATACCCGCCATACTTACAACATTCAGGTTTCTTCCTAAAAGCCATAAAAAAGCAAAACAGCCAATCGCAGAAATTGGAATGGCAATGCCGGTGATCAAAGTTGCTCTGACACTTCTTAAAAACAGAAGAAGCACACAGATAGCAAGAAAACCACCGATGATAATATTTCGTTTCACCAGGTGGGTTGCGGTATGAATATATGGACGCTGATTATACACCATTTTTAATGTTAATTTGTTTTCAGCAAGGAGGGTCTCATTTAAGTGAAGAACCGCTTTTTCCACTGCATTTGTCATATCCAGGACATTGGCACCTTTTTCTTTTCTGACACCCACAACAATGACTTGTTTACCACTGTGCAGCACGGAAGCACTTTCTTTTTTATATCCCTTTTCAACACGGGCCACGTCCCTCAAATAGATCCGCTTTATTCCATCATCAAAGATAACTACATCCAAGGCATCCTTAGGTGTTTGAAATTGGCTGATGGTTCGAATGCGGTAATTTTTTTTAGCTATACCGAGAATTCCTGCTGAAATATTCTGGTTCGCCCTGCGGATGGATGCGATGATCTGGTTAATGGATACATTATATCGTGCCATTTTTTGTACATCAATTATTATATCCAGAGTGGTATCAGTACCGCCGAAAACCAGAAGGGAACCCACACCATTAATACGTTCCAGGTACTGACGGACACGATCCTCAAAAAACGTTCTGAATGTATTGATATGCGTTTTGTTATCTGTGTTTGTTTTTAGAATCATCCAGATGATTGGAGAGCTGCTGGCTCCGGAGGACTCTATGGTTGGCTTAGTAACGTTTTCAGGATAATTACCAACCTCTGACATTTTATTTGAGACCCTGAGCAGCGCATCGTCTAAGTTTATCCCGATTTTAAAAGACAGGGTAATCGTACCAATCCCGTTATAACTGGAGCTTTCCATCTTGGTAAGTCCCTGAAGACCCTTGAGAACCTTTTCCTGCTTTTCAATGATCTCCTTTTCAATTTCATAAGGAGTGGCACCATACCAGGATGTATTCACAGTAATTAAAGGCGTTTCAACATCAGGCGTAAGCTGCATGGGAAGTTTTTGCATACCAATCAGGCCAAACATAATAGTAATGATTACACCCACTGCCACAGTGACAGGTTTATGGATAAAAAAACGGATAATATCCATTTAATCTTCTCCAACTCTGATAACGCTCTGACCCTGTCGCAAGCGTTCATTCCCATCAATCACAATTGGCATACCTTCTGTAAAATGTTCATTGTCTGCCCCAATCCTGTCACCCAGATAGGTTACAATATTAACCGGCATCATGACTGCCTTTTCTTCTTTTATTGTATAGACAAAATCTTTACCTTGAAATTTAATTAATGCATCCCGTGGAATCATGGCTATTCTTTGCCCATTCCCCGTGGGAATAAAAACAGTGGCTGACATATTTTGGGCCACTTTGGTTAACATGGGAATTCGTATTTTTAAAAAAACATTTTTGGTTTTTTCATCTGCTATTGGTGACAGGTTATTGATGGTGCCGACTATTTCTTTGTTATACGCATGGATGGTTACAGGGACTCTTTGACCGATGGAAATAAAGTTTAACAAAGTTTCTGCCACAGGTACTTTTATAAAAAGGTCATTAATAGAACCGATACTGATCAATGGCTTTCCCTGAGTTACCCAGTCTCCTGAATCCACGTTTTTTTCAAGAATAATCCCATCAAAAGGTGCATTAATTACACTTTTCCTTTTTTGAATCAATAATTTTTCCAGGGTTGTTTTGGCAGACAGTTTTTTTAGAAGGGCCTCTTCATAAATAAACTTTGCATCATCATAGTCTTTTTCTCTGATCCCCCCTTTTTTATACAAAGTATCCATTCGCTGATAATTCTTTTTTGAATGGTTTATATGGAGTTCAGCCTGCTCAATCTGGTTTTTATGGATTAAAATTTCTTTCTCAAGGATTTCAATATCCAAATATATCAGAGGCGTTCCCTTTTGGATCCTATCTCCAGCCCGAACAGGACTCTTTGTTACCAGCCCTGAAACTTCTGATGAGACATGGCTGATCCGGTCATAATAAAGTGTGCCGATAAACGATCGATTTTGAGCCACTGTTTCAAAAATAATTTTTGAAACAGCCACTCTGGCAGGGGGGTGTTCTTGTGCATAAACTATTGAACCACTTAAAATGGCCAAAATTAATAGAGTTTGAATCGTTCGCATAGACCCTCGCATTATGCAAATTAAAATTATATAAAAATAATTTTTTACATAAAAGAAAGTCAAGGTTAAAAAAAAAATGATTTAGCCGCAGATGAGATAAAATCGTTTTGTGCGAAGAGTGACAATTTGTATCTTTATCATTTTATATAAATATTTGAATTACCATCTGCAATGACGACATAGTTATTCATTGTTCCTGTTAAAGTAATGAAACATCCGGGCTAAAAGCTGCTTGACTTGATTGTTTTAAATAAGATAATTAAAACAAGCCAGTTGCAATTTGAATAATTGTTTAATCTAAAGGTTAAATTTGCAAAAACAATTGGGCAAAAAATTGTACTCTTCTCTAGGATTAATCCTATTTTTCCTAATTTTCTTTTCTTGCCAAAACATAAGATCAGATACTAACACCCCTAAAGTTAAAAAAGGCGTCATTGATTTAAGGAACCATACGTTTGATAATAACGCTGTCAAGCTTAATGGGCAATGGGAATTTTACTGGAAACAATGGATAAATCCTGAAGAACTAAAAACTATTGACAAAGACCATCGGCAACACGCCTATATTAACGTACCCTCCAGTTGGAACAATAGCCAGATTGAGGATCAATCGATTAAAGGTAAAGGGTTTGCGACATATGCAATACACGTATTACTTCCTGATGGTATCGAATCATGGTCTATCCATATTAAAGAAATTTGTTCTGCATATACATTATTTATTAATGGAAAAAAGAAAATTAATGTTGGCATCCCTGCCAAAGAGGAATCAAGTGCTATTCCAAAAATCGCTACTGATGTGGTGGATTTTTTCCCCAAGGATAATACACTTTCTCTCGTTTTTCATGCGTCCAATTATCGTTACTCAAAAGGGGGGATCTGGGACACTATTTCCATTGGTCCCAAAAAAATTATTCACAAGAATAGACTGAATAGGATTGCTGTATCGTTTTTCTTTTTGGGCGCCATATTTTTAATGGGATTTTATCATCTTAGTTTGTTCATTATTCAAAAACGAGAATTGACCTATCTATTTTTTGCTCTTTTTTGTTTTTTGATGTCTTTTAGAATCATACTTATCGAAGAACGTTTGATTATGAACTATTTCCCTGGGCTTTCAATGAATTATTTGTTTAAATTCGAATATTTAACCTTTTATTTAGGCCTGAGTTCATTTCTTGCCTATTTTTTTTATTTGTTTCCAAAAGATTTTAATAAACAGCTTTACAAAGTTCTTCAGGTCACCATTTTTTGTTTCTCATCAATCGTTATTCTATTACCGGTTTTCTATTTTTCACAGACGTTGAAGTCATTTCAAATTTTAACATTTTTGTGTATTCTTTATTCTGTCTTTGTGATTGTTCGTGCATTAAAAAACAAACGTTTTGGGATCAAAATATTTCTTTTTGGACTTCTAATTCTTTTCATTACTGTCATTAACGATATCCTTATGGTCATGGAAAAAATAGAAACAGTGTATCTATTTCATTTTGGTAGCTTTGTTTTCATTATTTGCCAAGCGGATATCCTGATAAAAAAATATTCAAGCGCCTTCCAAACCATAGAAAAACAAGAACGCGATCTAAATAAAAAAAATAAAGATCTTATCAATGAATTAGAAAACAGAAAAAAGACTGAATATGCCCTTAAGCAATCCAAAGAAAAATATCGTGACTTAGTTGAAAACTTAAATGAGGCTATCTATTCTGTCAATTCAAATGGGCGCATTGTTTATGTAAGCCCACAAATTGAACAAATCCTTGGGTATACATCTGAGGAAATGATTGGAACCTCTTTTTTTGACTTTATTCATCCCGACGATTCATCAATTGTTGCTAAAATTTTTGAAAATCTAAAATTAAATCATCTATACCCAGGCGAATATCGAATTCGTTCAAAAACGGGCGGCTTCCGTTGGATCAGAACATTCAGCAGATTTACCAGAACCGGGGATTCTGAAAGCATACAGGGCGTTCTTATCGATATAACAGAAAACAAACAAAATGAGGAAGCTTTAAAACAAAGCGAGGAACGATTTAAAAGTATTTTTGAAAATGCCAATGATGGTATTTTAATCGTAGACTCTACTTTAAAATTAGTACAGAGCAACAAAAAAATGAGGACATTATTAGGGTATTCCCAAAATGAACTTACAGCGCTTAACGCTTCTGATATTCACCCGCAAACAGATTTTTCCACTATCATCCATCAAATCAATAAGATGGTCAAAGGAATACTTCCTTTGATAACAAACATACCTGTAATTAAAAAAAATGGGGATATATTTTTCGCTGATATCAGTTCCTCATTAATCAAGCTTGAAAATAAAACATATGTTATGGGTTTATTCAGAGACGTATCTGATTTAAAAGAAGCCCAGGATGCTAAACAAAAACTTGAAAATCAACTTTTACAATCTCAAAAAATGCAGGCAATTGGAACTTTGGCAGGTGGTGTGGCCCATGATTTTAACAATATTCTTTCCCCCATCATTGGCCATTCAGAACTGCTTTTACTTGATTTAGATAAGAACAGTCAGTCAAGGGAAAGCATTAAAGAAATTTATGGCAGTGCTTTGCGTGCAAAAGACTTGGTTCATCAGATCCTTACTTTTTCTCGACAGGAAAAAGGTGAAACAAAATTAATCAAAATACAGCCCATCCTCAAAGAAGTCGTCAAAATGATACGGGCAACCCTGCCGACCACGATAGATATTCAAGTAAAAATTGATCCAGACTGTGGAGCGATGAATGCCAACCCAATCCAAATGCATCAACTGATAATGAATATTTTAACAAATGCATACCATGCCATAGGAGAATCGGTAGGGGAAATAAGGATTCAACTTTCTATGACTGAACTTGCTGACTCAGATTTAGTTAACGCTAAAATGCGGCCAGGAATTTATAATTGTCTTACCATATCAGACACTGGAATGGGTATGGATACAACAATACAACAAAGAATTTTTGAACCTTTTTTTACAACCAAAGGACAAGGAAAAGGTACAGGAATGGGGCTGGCAGTTGTTCATGGTATTATTGAAAACATGAAGGGCTGTATTAAGGTAAAAAGCGAACTTGCAAAAGGTACAGAGTTTAAATCCTTTTTTCCTTTGGCAAAAAAATCTTTTGACCCCATTAAAGTTAAAGAAAACCAAACCATTGTGGGGGGAAATGAGCATATTTTATTTATAGATGATGAAATCGACATCATCCACTTGTATCAAAAATTTTTAGAAAGATTAGGTTATTCGGTTGAACCTTATGCCGATCCACTAGAAGCCTTAGAAAATTTTAAAACCAACTTTAAAAAATTTGATCTGGTAATTACAGATTTTGCAATGCCAAAAATTACGGGGGATAAATTAGCCGCTCAAATCATTAAGCTTCGTCCTGATATCCCCATTATTCTCAGCACAGGATACAGCGAGAGCGTTTCACCAGAGTCTGCCAAAGAATCCGGGATTAAGGAAATATTACAAAAGCCCGTTATTATCAAAGAACTATCTCAAAAAATACGGGGAGTCCTTGACGGCAATTAATCCCCATCTGAAAAATAGAATCAAATTATTCCAGTAAAACCTTTTCCAGTTGTTTTATCATAAAATCCATTTCTTCTTCATTAATAACAAGCGGGGGGGAAATCCTGATGGTGTGACCATGGCTGTCATTTACGATCAACCCGAGTTTCATAAGCTTTCTGCAAAAAACCATGGCATTGCCTTTTTTAACTTCAATTCCGATGAAAAGCCCTTTGCCCCTGACTTCCTTAACATGAGGAGATTTTTTAGCAATTTTTTCAATTCTTTGTTTAAGTATTTTGCCTTTTTTAGCCGCCTGATCTGCCAGGTTCTCTTCTTCAAACACTTTCAAAGAAGCTGTTCCTGCCACACAGGCAAGCGGATACCCTCCAAAAGTTGATCCATCTGATCCTTTGGAAAAGACCCTATCCATTATCTTTGCATTGGTGATAAAAACAGATAAGGGGACAAGACCACCTGAAAGTGCTTTCCCAAGAATAACACCATCAGGCACTATGCCTTCATGTTCAAAACAGAATTTTTTACCTGTTCGGCCCATACCCACTTGTATTTCATCACATACCAGAAAAAGATCATGTTCATCAGAGAGTTTTCTAAGCCCTTTGAGGAATCCTTTAGGCGGCACTTTCATACCGCCTTCTCCCTGCATAGGCTCTACAAGGATACCACAGGTATTTTTATTAATAGCCTTTTTAACCTCGGCAAGATTGCCAAATTCAACAGATACATACCCTGGGGTTAATGGACCAAAGCCTTCTCTATATTTTTTACTGGATGAAAAAGAAACAACAGAAATGGTTCTGCCATGGAAATTCTCATTAAATACAATAATTTCCTGGTTTCCATCTTTGATCCCTTTATGCTTAAATCCAAAATAACGCATCGTTTTTATAGCGGTTTCAACAGATTCAACCCCCCCGTTCTTTGGCAATACCTTGTTGCCATAATTACCAAATCTTGGGCCCATCTGAGGAGCAAACTTTGCGGTTTCTGAAAGAAAAATACCCAATGGATCTGTGAACACAACATTGGACAATACAGAAGCATAATTACCTATCAGGGCATCCATAACTGCATTGGTAATCGTTGGATGATGATGCCCTGGATTTGCTGCAGAGTACGCTGCCAGACAATCCAGATATTTATTACCTTTTTCATCTGTCAGCCAGCATCCTTTTGCATGTCTGACAACAAGATTGATTCTATCATAATGATGGGCACCATAATTTTCTTCCAAATTAAAAATGGTTTTGTCATTCTCATTAGAGAATCCTCTAAAATAATGAATTTTTCTCATTGCAGTCATGTTGCACCTCCCTAATTATCCTCTTTAATAATCTTATAAATTCTTTTTTCGTCTTTTGTCATTTCCTGGTTCTGATCCAATATCTTTTCCAAAAAACTATGATAAAAATCATGGCGAAGACTGTCTCGATTGGCTACGATAAACCATTGATTTCTTGTCCAGTTGATGGGTGAATTATTTTCATTATTTGTTTCAAACACCCCGACAAGGGCTTCGCTTTTATCGGTGATTACCTCTATTGAGCGTCCCCCAATCTTTTGCTGCAAATGTTCATGCTCCGGGTGCGTTACCTGCACATCAAATTTTTTTTCAATCTGTCCCATTGCAATATATCTAATCCTTACCCCGCGGCTGTCAGCTTCAGTCAAATATTCACCCAGGTGGCTGTTTGCTTTAGGAAACAATCTCACATAGATTTCCTCTTTTGCCTCCTTTATCATTTCTATTGCTTTTTCCATGACATGGTCATATCCGGTAAGGGTCCAGACATATTCGAATGCATCTTTCTGGGATGCTTTGGAAATTTGTTCTTCAAATACTTCGATATTTCTGTAAAAACTTCTTTTTAATCTTTTGATCAATTCATCTGAAGGCAACGGCGCATATTTACCGGCATTAATTTCTATGACATAGCCTTTTGAAATCAGGTTGCGCAGTACATCATAAATTCTTGATCTGGCGATTCCAGAAAATTTACTTAATTGGGAACCGTTGACCGGATGGTGGCTGACAAGCGCCATATAGCAAGCTGCTTCATATTGTGAAAATCCAAGTTCTTTCAAATTTGAGTCCGTATCCATTTTACTCTCCAAAATGTTGCTACCTAAATAGCAACATACGCCTATTTGCCATAATTGTCAACATTTATGAAACACATGGCCCATTAAAAATATTTATAGCTGTTGCCATAAAGTTTTGAATCAGGTAAATATTTTAAAAACAACTATAAACACTTTAAATTTTATCCAAACAGGAGAAAATAAATGGCTGGTCTTAACAAAGTGATGCTCATTGGAAGATTGGGAAGAGACCCGGAAATCAGGTATTCCCAACAGGGTTTGGCAGTAGTAAATTTTTCTATTGCCACAAGTGAACAATGGACAGACAAAAACACCGGTGACAGGCAGGAAAAAACAGAATGGCATCGTATTGTTGTCTTTGGCAAACAAGCAGAAATCTGTGAAAAATACTTATCAAAAGGCAGCCAGATCTACGTTGAAGGACGACTTCAAACAAGAAACTATGAAAAAGACGGCCAGACGCATTACATAACTGAAATCGTTGTAGCGAACTTTCAATTCCTTGGCGGCAAACAAGACAACCAGGGTGGCGGCGGGTATCAACAAGGTGGAGGCGGGGGCGGTTTCCAAAAAGCTGATTCCGGACCCAACAATCATTCCCAAGGCCCAACAAACCCCGGTATGACCGGTGGGCAAGAACCAATTCCGGATGATGATATTCCGTTTTAAGATGAATAAACATAAGAAAAGCCTCATTGATATTTGAAATCAATGAGGCTTTTCTTTATTCTTTATTAAATAATTTTTCTAATTAGATTGCTTGACTCTGTTTTAGCTGCTCCTTCATGGTAATATCATGTTTCAGTTCCTGAAGTGTTTTTTTAGGGGTTTTCTTGGAATCTGCATTATAATGACTTTGAACGCAGACTTTTTTTAACTTTTCAATGTTGTTTTCCAATTCTTGCCTTTCTGACTCAGGCAAATCTCCAATGCAACTATTATAAGTTTGTTGACTTTTTCTTTTTGCTTTAAAATCCTGGTGCCTTCTCAGTGATCTGTCTTTCATATAGCTGGCTCCTTTATAATAGTGAAAAAAAGCTTTTACAGAACCCACCTTTAAAAATATTTTTGAAAAAGTGATGTTCTTTACATACAAAGAGAATAAACATTTACAAAGAGTTTGGCAAGCCTAAAATTAGTTTCTTGGATGTTCTTTGCGCCATTGTTTTGGGCTTTTATAGGACTTTTCTTGAATCCACATGCCAAGTCCGGCATGTTTGGCTTTTAATTCTTCTTGAAAATAGATTTGCGCGGCCAGTTTTTTAGACAGTTTCCCTTTGTATACCTCTGCTAAACCCGATTTTATCATTTCCAGATTAATATTTTTATTACCGACAAATACTTCTGCCAGTTGCCGGTTATACCCCCCAGTACCATAACTTTTAAGGGTTACTTTTTTGTCATCCACCAGGCCTTTTAAATACTGTCTTGCCTTTTGGCTGAAAGGCTGACTTTTCTGACCTTTATACCCGATTTCTGGAGAATCAATTCCCACAAGCCTTATTTTAAATACCAAATCAATCCCTTTGACCTGAATGGTATCCCCGTCAAATACTTTTAGTACTTTAAATGGCTGTTTTTGATTTTTTTTGGATGTAATTTTTTGAAAAACTTTGTTACTTTCCTCAAGTTCTTCTACGGTTCCATTTAGAGGTGGGGTGGTGTTTGTATAATGTTTGGTTCCGTTTTCATCAATCCAAAAATAAATATTCCCGTAAAAGAAACTACTAAAAAAGAGTATTATTAGGACATAAATATTAGTTTTGATCATAAGAGACGTTTAACATACTTTTTTTACCAATACAAAGGCAGACCACTTTTTGAGGTCCTGTTGCCTGCAAAGCTTAAATCCCATTTTCGAATACGTATTAATGAGCTTTTCTTTCTCCCATTCTCTTACACCTGAAATAATAGCAATGCCTTCTTTTTTTAGACTTTCAAAAATCAAACCAGACAAAGATTTTAGTGTTGGAAATCTTAAATTTGCACAAAGGATTGAATACTTATTTTTAGATTCTTTTATGGTATCTTCAACCACTACAATTTTATGTGCAAGATGATTTAACGCTACATTTTTTTTGGCTTCATTGATGGAAACAGGGTCAATTTCATAGGCATTACATGATCCAATCCCTGCCTTACACATCGCCAGGGCAAGCACACCTGATCCTGTACCTATATCAGCCCCTATCAATTGCTGTTTGGTACTCATCATACGCTCATCAAAAAAGCAATAATCAATGGCTTGAAGACAAAGTTGTGTAGTAGGGTGCTGGCCAGAGCCAAAAGAAATGCCCTGATCAATAATAAGTTCTATTATCAATTCTATATTGTTTGGGTTATTTTGATTTACAGGACTTTGGAAGCCGGGAGGTTTGAGAATAAAATGGTTTGAAACTCGGACTGGCTTTAAAAAACTTTGTTCAATATAAGTAGATCCGTAAAGATAATGGTAGGACAGTTCCTGTTCATAGATGAGATTGTGTAACACATTTTTTGCCTCAATAGATGAAAGCGAAAACTTGGATTTTATTTCTTTAATAAATATTTGAGGTGTTAATTTCACCTCAGATTGATAAAGGATATTTAGGATATCGTTTTTATCCGCTTCGATATCAGAGAGAGGAGTCATAACCTTCTTTTTTTAAAAGTTCAGCATACCAGCAGGCAAAATCAAACATTCCTCTAATTTTTTCTTCATCATTAATAACGCCCAGGCACATTTCAAATGCGCCCTGGGCATAGGTGTTTGAATATTCATCGTGATCGATACTGGTTAAAAACTCCCGAATTAAGTCCTGACTGGTTCGCTTGGTTTTATCTTTTCTGATATCAATAGGGTCTTTGGGTTCTTGAAACGGATTCCAGTCTTCATAGCCTTTTTTGAGAATCTGTTTTTGCCCTCGTTTGCCCATGGCATCAAAAATGACTTTTTTCCTCTCTTCAATTTGCTCTTTTGTAAACTTATTATCCATTCTTTCTAACTCCAAGATAGTCTTCATCAAACTGAGTAACCATTGCCATTGAAACGGGAATCAGCATTTCATGCATTTTTATTTTTTCAGAATTGATATCTTTCACTAATTGGGCGGAAAGTAGCTGAAGCTGAGTATAGATTTTATCCATATTCAATGTCGGGTATGACTCTCCTTGATTAAAATTTGTTCGCCCGCAGATATGACTTACACCTGCTGTAGATGTTGGGATACCATAAACTCTGCAGGTTATGGGTCGATTTTCATACATAACACATAGATTGTCTTCACCCAGAAGAGGGCATCTGACTCTCTCCTGGGACATTTTCCCAATAACATCAAGTTCATTTGCACCGTTTTTGACTTCTTTAAATGCATCACGTTTCATTTTTACTAGAACCCGATCCGTCTTATCCGCAGTTTCTATAAGATCATTTTTGACTTTACCCTCAAATTTATTATTGAATTTGTCTTTTAGATAAAGCGCTTCTATAAGTGTCAAATCAAAGATTGCGTAACAACAATCACTGCATTTTTCTCTGCAAAAAACTTCTTTTGGATATTCACTTTTCACGCGATCAAATACTGCGTCTACCATCTGAACCAGTGCTTCATATTTTACAAAATGCTCTTTTAAATCCAGTGCCATAATTTAATTCCTTTTTTTCGGGCCAACCGAAAACTATCTATTTTGGTTTTGTACTATTTTCCAATGCAAAAATTACTAAAAATATTATCTAATATATCTAAAGAGGCCGTTTCTCCTGTAATTGTTCCAAGAGAATCAATACTATTTTTAATATCAATTGCAATCATTTCTTCTGCCAGGTTTTGGGCTATCCCTGTTTTAGCGGCAAAAAGTCTTTCTACTGTCTGCTCAAGGGCTTTTTTGTGCCGAAGGTTTGGGATAACCGAAGATTTTTCCATATCCAATTCAGCAATACTGATATTGATTATTTTTTGTTTCAACTCTTCTATTCCCGTATTCAAAAGTGCTGAAATTTCGATTTTCGGGATGTGTTGATACTTTTCTGAAAGCGTTGGCAGATTACCTTCTTCAAGGTCAATTTTGTTGATGACAAAAATAACCTTTTTAATGAATTCATTTTCCGATGAATTATCCGATTGATTATTCGGGGGGACTACTTTTTCAAATTCCTTGTCTGAAAATAAGGTACCCGGTTCTTTCATGAATAAAACTAAATCCGAATCCGTAATGTGGTCTCTGGCTTTTTCTATACCAATGATTTCCACTAAATCATCGGTCTGATGAATCCCAGCTGTATCGGTAATTACAAACGGGATACCTTCCATATTCAATCCTTCTTCAATGGGATCTCTTGTCGTGCCAGGAACGGGTGTAACAATAGAGCGATCCTGATTCAGCAATCGATTCATAAGGCTTGATTTCCCCACATTAGGCGCACCACAGATGGTAATACGTATACCTTCTTTTAAAAAGCAGGCATCGTCATGCTGTTGAATAAATTCCTGACACTTTTCAAGCGCATCATCCAATAAACCCATCTCTTTTTGGGACAGCGCCAACGGATCTACATCATCTGGGAAATCTATGTTTACTTCAAGCAAAGATAAGAAATGAATCAGCTTTTCTCTTAAATCATAGATACTGGATTTTAATTTCCCAAGATTCTGTGATGCAGCAAATTTTAGTGCACTTACAGACTTGGCATTAATAATATCGACAACCGCTTCTGCCTGGGTCAGATCAATTCTGCCGTTTAAGAAGGCGCGTTTTGTAAATTCTCCAGGTTCAGAAAGCCTTGCACCATGGGACAATATTTCATCTAATATAGCCCTTAAGACGATGGTACCGGAATGGGCCTGAATTTCCACGACATCCTCAGCTGTATAAGAAGAAGGCGCTTTCATTGGGATAAGTAAAACTTCGTCTATCAGATCCTTATTTTCAGTGCTAAAAATATATCCGTGATATACTTTGTGAGATTCTATATTTCCATAGCCTTCAGGTCTATAATTTTTTTTTGAAAAAAATTTTGACGCAATATCAAAGGCTTTTGGACCCGATATCCGTATGACACCGATACCGCCACTTCCATAAGGAGTTGCTATTGCGGCGATTGTATCATTCATTATGCATTATCTTCTAGACCGTCTTTTCCCTCTATAGGAATTTTTCTTTTTAGGAAAAATTACAAGTCTTCTGTAATATCCATCACCCATACTTTGAGTTCTAACTTTATTGTCATCTTTTAATGCAAGATGGACAATGCGCCTGTCCTGAGCGCTCATTTGATTAATAGTTGCAGGGCGCCCTGTCTTTTTGGCCTTATCTGCCATCTTATATGCCAGATGCTTAAGGTTGGCTTTACGGGTTTCCATGTACCCTTCAATATCCACCCTGACTTTGACTCTAGCTTCACTTTTTCTATTAATAATTTTATCTGTTAAAAACTGCATGGCATCAAGCGTCTGACCTTTTCTACCGATTAAGATACCGGCATTTCCACCCTCAATTTTCAGGATCAGTCTATCCGCCTTAGTTTGTGCGTTTACTGTAGCATCCTCTGTGATCAAATCAGCCATTTTTTGCAATGCTTCAGAACCAAGTGTTACAGATGCTTGAGACACATCAACCGGTTCGGCTTCCTGAAAGGATCTTTTTTCTTTCTTTTTGGGTTCTACACGCTTTGTTTTTTCACCAAAAGCCTCATCTACAATGGATTTGATTCCTTCCATTTCTGATGAGTTATTAGTCACATCAGGAACAACCACTTTAATTTTGGCATCTCTTCTGCCAACAATCCCGAAAATACCTGAAGCGCCTTCTGAAATCACATCGTATTCCAATTCATTCTTGGAAAGATTTAATTTTGAACAAGCATTTTTGATAGCAATGTCTATATCTTTTCCGCTGAATTCCTGAGTTTGTGTCATAGTACCTCCTACTTACGAAAATTTCTTTTGAATATAATACTGCTGTCCCATGGATATTATATTGTTCACAAACATATACAGAACCAATCCTGCCGGGAAATTAATAAATAATACGGTCATAAATATCGGCATTAACATCATCATTTTGGCCTGCATGGGATCTCCTGCAGTTGGAGTCATTTTTTGCTGCAACAAAAATGATGCGCCCATCAAAAGTGTCAGCATGGGAATACCATAAGGCTCTTGCATCATTGGAATGGCAAAACCTAATTCAAATAACCGGTCTGGAGCAGATAAATCTGACACCCATCCGGCAAACGGTGCATGTCTTAATTCAATTGCCTGGTAAAGCATTCTATAAAGTGCAAAGAAAATAGGCATTTGAACCAATATAGGCAAACAACCGCCTGCAGGGTTCACTTTATATGTTTTATAAAGCCCCATAACTTCTTTGTTCATTCTCTGCTTATCATCTTTATATTTTTCTCTAAGTTCCTGCATCAATGGTTGAACTTTTTTCATTGCGTTCATGGATTTATAGCTCTTTGTTCCAAGGGGCCAGAAAACCAGTTTGATAAGAATTGTTAAGAGAATAATTGCCACACCATAATTGGGGATATAGTCATGAATGGTATTCATTACTATGAGAAGGGGTTTGGCAATCACATTAAAAAAACCAAAGTTAATCACATTTTGTAGACTGTTATCATATTGGCTTAATACTTTATGGCTTTTGGGACCCATGTAAAATGTAAAAGAATATTCGCCTTGCTTGCCTGGGTCCAGCCGGTCCATTTTCTGGATAAAGTCATTTGTGATCCTGTCATTGGCATACGAAAGCTTAATCTTTGCATCAATAGGAGTTGCATCCTGCATTTTCTTAGGCATAACCGCTGTCATAAAATATCGTTCTGTATAGCCGGACCAACCAATATTCCCATTAAAAGTATTTTTTTCTTCGATATCACCCGGTTTAATAGCGTTAAATTCATCATTAATAAAAGCAACCGGTCCTTCAAATGCAAACCTGGATCTCTTTTTAACCTCGTCATCATAAAATCCAGGGGTTGAAATCACAAGTGCCTCATTTAACGGCATGGCAGAACCATTTTGAAACACAACATCACAATCAATCATGTATGAGTCTGCCTTAAAGGTTAAAATCTTTTTCACTACGATCCCCTGGGGTGCGGCCCAGACGAACTCTATGGTTTTTTCGCCTTCATTAACAGATGTTTTTAAATTATCGACTTTTGCCGTGTAAACAGCCTCTTTAAATCCGGGTATCGACTTTCCTTCAAGATCAAAAAACAACGTCCCGGATTCAAGCTTCTGGGACACCAATTGTTTTAATAGAGAGTCTTTTTTATTGGTTTCTTTATAGTTTTTCAGCTCCAGACTTCTTACAGATGCCCCTTGTTCAGAAATAACAATATCATAAAGAGGGGTGGATACTAATAGGGTTCGATAATTTTCCTTTGGGGGTTCAGCCACTTGAGGCGCAATACTTGTTTGAGATTTATAATCAGAAACATTTGGATTATTTTCTTGAACTTGTTGCTGACTTTCTGTCTGGTTTTGAACATTCCTAGGAATACTATTAGGATCTGGCGGCTTTACAAAAAATGTTTGATATCCTACAAGTACCACAATAGAAAGCACGACAGCTAATACTAATCGTTTTTGTTCATCCATTTTCTCTCCTAAACCTAAAATAATTTGTAAAGGAACTTGCCTTTAAAGTTTAAAGAGGAAATAAGTTGGGCGCAAAGAATAAATTAAGGAACCGGATCAAACCCTCCTGCATGGAATGGATGACAACGCATAACTCTTTTAACGGCAAGAGTCGTGCCTTTAAGGCAGCCGTATTTTTTTACCGCCAAAAGAGCATATGCCGAACAGGTCGGATAATATCGGCAATTCTGCCCTGTTAGAGGTGATATAAATATTTGATAAAATTTAATAAATATTATGAATAGCTTTTTCATTATTTATGCCGTTGCTATTTTTGTAAAAAGTTTATCAATCTTTTCAATAATCTGCCTGTTGGACAGCGTAGTCAGACCCTTCTTTGCAATGATGTTTATATCCATAGGTCCTAAAATATTGTCTTTTTTATGTCTAAAATATTCTCTAGTGATTCTTTTTATCCTGTTACGCTCTACTGCATTCCCTACTTTTTTTGATACTGTAATACCAATTCGATTGTTTTGAGCAGTTCCTTTAAGCACAATTGCTATAAAGCAGTTTGTATGTACTCTTTTCCCTTGTTTCGAAAGTGTTAAAAATTGAGCTCTCTTTAAGAGCCTTACCTTTTTTGGCAAACAAAAGTTACTC
>JAAEKY010000159.1 GCA_024227235.1 Desulfobacteraceae bacterium
ATCACTATTGTCCAAAAACGGAATTTAGATAAAAAAATATTGTAGTAATTCTCCTTGTGGGATTATGGTTGTTGTTACCACGACAATAACCTGAAAATCCACACAAAGGAGAATTAAAAAGATGGTACGACATGCAAGCCTTTTCAGTCAACTGTTAGCATTTTTTGACCGTAGTAAATTTAAGAATTTGGTTATGAAACATAAGACAGAGAAATATTCTAAGGGTTTTAAAAGCTGGGATCACTTTGTTTCCATGTTTTTCTGTCAAGTTGCACAAGCCAAGAGTCTCAGAGAGATCAGTGGTGGACTCGCCTGTTGTATGGGTAAACTGCGTCACCTTGGTGTGGTGTCTGCACCAAGCAAATCAACTTTGTCTTATGCCAATACAAACCGGTCATGGAAGCTTTTCCAAGATCTGTTTTATGAAACCTTTGATTTCTGCCGTAAGGCATCGCTGGGCAAGCATAAATTCAGGTTTAAAAATAAGTTGTTATCTTTGGATAGCACAACAATCTCCTTGTGCCTCAACTTATTCCCATGGGCTGAGTTTCGTCGTAAAAAAGGTGCGGTAAAACTCCATCTGCTACTGGATCATGATGGATATTTGCCATCCTATGCATATATATCCAATGGGAAAAAACATGAATCGACTTATGCCAGGAAGTTTCCTCTGGCAGCAGGTTCCATAATCACAATGGATCGAGGATATACCGATTACAAGCTGTATTCATTCTGGACAGCAAAAGACATATACTTTGTGACCCGGTTAAAAATGAATGCCAACTATAAAGTTCTTGAAAAGCGACCAATTCCTCAAAATCGTAATATTTTATCTGATGAGATTATCAAACTCACTGGATATAAAGCCCGCAAAGAGTGCCGTTTTTTACTACGCAGGGTTGTTGTATGGGATGCCGAAAAGCAACGGGAGATAATTCTTTTGACCAATCATTATAAATTTGGGGCCACAACCATCTCTGCTATTTATAAAGACAGGTGGCAGATCGAATTATTTTTCAAGGCGATAAAACAGAATCTGAGAATCAAGACTTTTGTTGGAACAACAGAAAATGCTCTTAATATTCAAATTTGGACAGCATTGATTGCTATGCTGCTGATTAAATTTCTTCAGCTCAAATCCAAATTTGGATGGTCCTTATCAAATTTAGTTGCTTTTTTGAGATGGAATTTATTCACCTATAAAGATTTATGGGAATGGATAAACAAGCCATTTGAAACCATTGGACCGAATCCTCAACCAGTGCAAATGCAATTGCCTATAAAAGGGTTGTGAGAGCATAGGAATACAATTTGGCAACCTGGTTTTGAAAATAGTGCGTTTAAAACGATTTTATAGGGTGTTTGCACCCTGAAAATCAAAATATGAATTTATTTTGGACAGTAGTGA
>JAAEKY010000160.1 GCA_024227235.1 Desulfobacteraceae bacterium
GCTTATCGAAGTATATAAGAATGCAATAAGCATGAAAGCTGATAAATAACATGAAAATCGCATTTGTAGCCGTTAAAGGCATCCCAATAGGTGGGGGGATTGAAAAACTTACCGAAGAGATTGGCGCCCGGCTTGTTAAAAAAGGTCATGAGGTTATTGTTTATGCCAGCAGGGATTATGGGACAAAAGATTGTGAATACAATGGAATGACGATCAAGACGGTTCCTTCTATAAATACTAAAAGTTTTCATAAGCTTTCCATATGTTTTAATGCTACATTGGATGTTTTAATAAATAGAGATGTAGATATTGTTCATGTCCATGCCATCGGGCCTTCTTTGTTTTCAATATTTCCAAGGATGGTTGGGATCCCAACTGTGGTTCAAACTCATGGCATTGAATGGCAGAGAGATAAATGGGGATTTGCGGGCAGAACTTTTTTAAAATTAAGTGATTATACGGCGGTTTATTTTCCCAATAAGATCACTGCTGTGTCAAAAGTTCAGAAAGCTTATTTTAAAGAACAATATGGATGTGGTGTTGAGTGTATTCCAAACGGGGTGAATAAGGTCGAATATAGAAAACCGGATAAGATTCTTGAAATGGGACTTGAGAAAGGCAAGTATATTTTGTTTGCAGCAAGGCTTGTCGCAGAAAAAGGGCCTCATTTTTTAATAGAGGCGTTTAAAGGAATTGACACGGATATGAAACTTGTGATTGCTGGTGATGCAGCCCATGCTGAAGATTATAAAGCAAGTCTTCGTGAAATGGTTGGAAATGACGACAGGATTTTATTTCCCGGATTTGTAGCAGGGCGGATTATAGAAGAACTTTTCAGCAATTCTTATTTTTTTTGTTTACCTTCAACTTTGGAAGGCCTTCCTATTGCCCTTTTAGAAGCCATGAGCTATGGCAGTTGCTGTTTGTCCAGTGATATTCCTGAAAATATGGAAGCGGTTGAAGAGTATGGGTATACGTTTAAGAACAGGGACGTTATGGATTTGAGAGAAAAATTGCAATTTTTGATAGACAATCCAGAAAAAGTTAAAGAGAAAAAGAAAGCTGCAAGGGCACATGTGTTGAATAATTATTCCTGGGATACCGTTACAGACCAGATGGAAGACTTGTATTTTTCAATAGTTGGGAGATAGAATGGAAGCATCTATAATAACTACTTATCGTTGTCCTATGCGTTGCAAGATGTGTGATGTATGGAATAACCCTACAGATCCTGAAAAGGAAATTACAGCAAAAGACCTGGAAAAGATGCCGGAAGTGAATGTAACAAATATCACGGGTGGTGAGCCTTTGATCAGGGAAGATCTGGCTGATCTTGTTGAAGTGATTTTTAGAAAGTCTAAACGGGTGTGTATTTCAACCAGTGGATATTATAGTGAAAGGGTTTTTAAGCTTGCAGAGAAGTTTCCGGATCTTGGGTTTCGTGTCAGTATTGAAGGGTTGTCCAAAAAGAATGATGAACTCAGGGGACGTGATGGTGGGTTTGACAGGGGGTTGAGAACTCTTCTCGGGCTAAGAGAGATGGGGCGAAAAGATGTGGGGTTTGGTATTACCGTATCCAATAACAATTCAAAAGACATGCTTTGGTTGTATGAACTTTCTAAACAACTGGGTATGGAGTTTGCCACAGCCGCATTCCATAACTCATTTTACTTTCACAAGGACGATAATATTATTACCAATAAAGATGAAGTGATTGGAAATTTCAAGGCGCTGATTGATCGGCTGTTAAAGGAAAACAAACCTAAAAGCTGGTTCAGGGCATTTTTTAACCTTGGACTTATCAATTATGTCAGAGAAGGAAAAAGGATGCTGCCGTGTGAGGCAGGTTCAGAGAATTTTTTTATTGATCCATATGGTGAAGTGCTGCCCTGCAATGGCATGGAAAAAAAATGCTGGTTTGAAAGTTTTGGTAATATTAGGCATGCTGGAAGTTTTGATGAATTATGGAACAGTTCTCAGGCAGAAAAAGTCAGGGCCCTTGTTTCAAAATGTCCAAAAAATTGCTGGATGATTGGGTCGGCATCTCCGGTTATGAAAAAATATATAAAGCATCCTTTAAAATGGGTTGTTGTAAATAAAGTAAAAAGCCTTTTAGGTCAGAGTATAAATATTGATTCCATTCCAGATTATAATGTCGGACAGGATATCAGACAAGGTGATTTGAGGGAGGTTTTATAATATGGATCGATTGAAAACGAATTTTTTATTAAACCCTGTTTATCAGGGTGTTTTTTTAATACTGCTGTTTGTGGGTGCTTATTTTGTACCGTTCAGTTCTTTGTACAATACGTGGATGACCAATGATGATTATTCATATGGCCTTCTCATTCCTTTAATTTCAGCTTATTTTCTGTGGGAAAAAAAATATGCTTTAAAAGAGGTGACAATTAAAAGCTTCTGGCCTGTTTTACCTTTACTGATTATATTTGTTCTTCTTTCAATTTATGGTGTACTGGGTTCCAGCGGACATATTTCCCGGCCAGCGCTGCCTGTATTAATTGTTTTATTTGCCATATTTTGCTTTGGAATAGAATTTTTTAAGCGGGCAAGTCTCCCACTTTGTTTTTTGATTTTTATGATACCTTTGCCAGCATTTCTTGACAGGACTATTGGTGTATATTTAAAGAGCGTTTCTTCTGAATTCGGTGGTATGTTTCTTAGGTTGTGGGGATATTCCGTGTATGTCAGCGGGAATGTCATTGATCTGGGTGTGACAAAGCTTCAGGTAGTTGATGCCTGCAGTGGATTGAGGTTTTTATTTCCATTGCTTGCGTTGGGTGTCGTATATGGGTATTTTTTTGAAAAAGTTCTTTGGAAGCGTATCGCATGTGTGCTTGTTACCATACCGATTGCCATATTGACCAATGTCTTGAGGATTGGGATTACGGGTATTTTAACCTATAATTTTGGTTCAAAAATGGCAGAAGGATTTTTCCATGATTTTCAGGGATGGGTCATTTTTATGGTTTCCTTTATTTTCCTTTTTATATTTGGCAGATTTTTAAGGCTGTTCCCGCCTAAAAATGTAATAGAAAGTGAAAATGAGGCAATTCCCCCTGATGCTAAAGTTAAAAACGAGGGGAATTTAAGTACTGTTATTGTTTCAATAGTTCTATTGGTTATTGTTGGGGGGCTGACATTTAATACGAGCGCGCTTCCACCTGTAAAAATCAAGGGTGGTATAGAAAGCTTTCCTCTTTCTTTTAATGATTGGGAAGGACAGCGCCAGCATATCGATCTTGAAATTATTGATGCCTCTGGGGCTGAGGAGGCATTCAGTGGTGTATATTTTCATAAAGGCAATCAGGCAATTTCTTTATACATGGGATACAGAAGCACAGCGTTTCTAGAAAATGTAAATTTTTTCCACAGTCCGACTGTTTGTTTACCATCTTCAGGCTGGAAAACAATAAAAAAATCAAAGCGAATGATTAATGATGTGCCTGTGTTTGGATCACTTCCCGTTATTGAAATGGTAATGGAGTCTATGGGGACAAAGCAACTTGTTTATTTCTGGTTCCAAACGAAAGACAGGGTAACCCAGGATAAAAATATTAACCGTTTCCATCTTGCGCTTCATGCTATCAATAAAGACAACACTCATGATTTGTTCATCCGCCCTATAACGAGTATTGGTAAAGATGAGTCTATAGATGCTGCCAGGATGAGAATGGATGAATTTGTAAAAGAAATGATGCAGGCTTTGACAATATTTTTAGAAAAAAATCAATATGAAGATATGTAATTTGCAAGGAAAAGGTGAATGAGTGATAGAAAACTATATAAAAAGATCGTTAGAGCCTGTTCTAATTAAAGCAGCGGATCAGTTCCCGGTTGTCGTTTTAACAGGGCCCAGGCAGTCAGGAAAAACAACCCTGCTTAAGTATTTGTTTGCTGATAAATATGGGTATGTTTCCCTTGAACCACCAGATATACGGGCTGCGGCTACGGAAGATCCAAGAGGTTTTTTGGAAATGTATCCTCGCCCAGTCATTTTTGATGAAGTACAATATGCTCCTGATTTGTTGCCTTATATTAAAGAAATAGTGGATGCAGATCGAGAAAAGAAAGGTCAGTTTCTTCTTACAGGTTCTCAAAATCTTTTGCTGAATGAACAAATTTCAGAATCTCTTGCCGGGCGGGTGGCTATGCTGAGACTTTTGCCTCTGTCTCAACGTGAGATATCTGGAAATCCGAAAGTACCATTGATATGGCAGGGTAATAGATCTGATGCGAAAAAGACTTATGATATAGGCAAAAAACTATGGCAAGGATTTTTACGGGGTGGTTTTCCAGAACTTGTTGCTGATGGGAAACGAGACATAAGTCTATGGCATGGGTCTTATATACAGACGTATTTGGAAAGGGATGTTCGTTTTTTAAGGCAGGTAGGTGATCTGTCTCAGTTTCAAATTTTTTTGAGGGCGTTAGCAGCCAGAACTGCTCAATTGTTAAGCTTGACTGATCTTTCTCGCGATATAGGTGTAGCTGTAAATACGATAAAAGCCTGGATTTCTATACTTGAAGCCACTTACCAGGTGATTGTTTTAAAGCCATGGTTTACAAATACGGGTAAGCGCCTGGTGAAAAGCCCTAAGATTTATTTTTCTGATGTGGGCA
>JAAEKY010000161.1 GCA_024227235.1 Desulfobacteraceae bacterium
CCCTGTAAGGTCGGTCCTGGCTGTTTGGTATTTTTAAAAGTAAATCCTCAGGTGCCTGTGGGGGAGCTGGAAAGAAGGAGGAAACTCCTGCCCACGTATGTCCCCAAATTGCTTACGAAACGAGAATCTAATAATACAGTATGGTTGTCAGACATTTATAGTGGAAAGCCCGATAAAGTGGCTACTCATTTGACAAGAATTAAATATCTTAATAAAATAATACCGGAGTTATATCTAGCTTTAGATATTCCACAGGTAAAAGTAGAGAATTTATCATTAGTTAAAACAGATATGTCCCTAACCCCTGTCAGTGATGGCGAGGAGGACTAGGAAGAGAGCATTGAATGGTGAGGTGCACATGAAAGATTATAGCTTTAGTGAAGGCAACACAATTGTTAATGAGCCCTGGAAATATATAGAAGGGGAAGAAAATTGGGGAAAAACAAAATTTTAATTGAAAAAGAAAAGCAATCCAAATTTATAGACGATAGTATAAAAAAAAAAAGAAAAAAAAGAGATTTACGGAAAACGGATACCTTACTTGGTTAAAAGAGGGAATGAAGCG
>JAAEKY010000162.1 GCA_024227235.1 Desulfobacteraceae bacterium
CTATTCTGTCCCCTACATGGTCACCGGCACCATGAATCAGCATCCGAGAACTGCTATGGCAGTCATGGAATCAGAGAAAAAAGACAATGTTTTGGAATACTACGATGAGATCTGTAATAACGTGGCAGGGGGATTCTAACCTGGCATTAAATTAATTATAGTTTTAAATAAAAAACAGCTGTTGTATCAACTTGATTTACCATTAATTAAAAGACGGATATCATACGGGTTTCAAGATATGCGGATCTGATCCGTATAATTACTTGTTAAAGATACATTTTATATGATATTAATATTGTAATTACATAACAAAAAAATGCAGCCAAGAAAAATTGCCGGGAATGTTTTTCTCTTTCGAAATTGTGTTGAGGCTATTTTTGTTGGCTGATTTTAGCGTTGGATTTCTAAAATCTTTCGTAAAATTACGAAACCATAACCTCACTAATTTGTTGGGGGTGCTATGAGAATAACAAAAATATTGATGGTTTTCCTACTTGTCATATTCTTATCTATTGGTAACATTTTTGCTCAAGAATTCACAATTTTGGGTTATGATAAAGAACCTCCCAAGTTTTATAAAGAAAGAGGTCAGCCCAAAGGAATTTTTATTGATATGTTGCGATACATTGAAAAAGAGATAGGTTATACTTTTCATATTAAGTTATATCCTTGGAAACGATCCTACAACAAAGCGCTTAATGCTAAAGGAGGAATAATTGGCCTTTCAAAGACCACGGAGCGTCTCAAAGTCTTCGATTATTCTGATATAATGTATTACGATGAACTGATGGTTGTGGTTATAAAAGGAAAAGAGTTTCATTTCGAAAATATTAACGATTTAAAGGGTAAGAAAGTAGGTTTTCTTAGAGGTGCTACATTTGGAGATGAATTTTCCCAAGCAGTGCATTCTCGCCTGTTTATTCCTGTGGAAGATGGATCTCACGCTCAACGCCTTAGGAAATTATTGTATGGACGTATTGATGCAGCATTGGTGGCTCCTGGGAAGGCAGGGGTTTTTAATTATATTCAAAGTGATCCTGGGTTAAAGAAGGAAAAAGATAAATTTGTTGTCCTTTCCAAGCCGCTGAAAAGAGATCCCAATTACTTGGGGATTTCAAAAAAATTGAAGATGACAGGATTTATATTAAAGTTTAATAAAGCATTAAAAAAAGGATACGAAACAGGAACATTTCAAAAAATTATGGATAGTTATTCAAATTAAAACCAATCGGATTTGTTAGCTCCCCTATCACTTGTGCCAGAATGGGTTAACAGACTAATGAAAGGTTATTTCTAAACAACCTATAACCCGACCCCTTAACTAAACGATAGCAATAACTCCTATTTTTTTCTTTGCTGCATCGACGTGATAATTTGCGCAAAATGTCATTTAATTTGCATTAACGGTCATTGACCCCATGCGGGCTTCCCAAGTATTTTATTGATAGTATTACTTTTAACTTGTTTATTATTTGGAGGAGCTTTCCATGACAACTATACACCGTTTTATTGCCGCCGTTTCAATAGTTCTATTTTTCCTAACCGGTTGTGTATCAACACAGGATACACAACTCCTGGGACGCATTTCAAAAGACAGCCCAACTCAACTGATCTCTGGTAAAAACAAGATTTCATTTTTCAGTCAAGGAACACGGATTGCCGGTCATGTTTTTTTACCCCCTGATTATTGTAAAGATCAAAAATTGCCGGCCCTGATAATGGTTGCACCTGAGAGCGGTGTTAAAGAGCAGTCTCCCGGCAAATATGCCTTAAAAATGTCCCAAAAAGGATATCTGACCCTTGCCTTTGATCACCGGTCTTTTGACGAGAGTGGGGGCAAGCCGAGATTATTGGAAGATCCGTTCATGAAGATCGAAGATATTAAAAATGCTGTCTCATATATCCGGTCTTTGAAAATGACGGATAAGGATAGAATCGGTCTGATCGGGATCTGTGCAGGAGCAGGTTATTCCACTGTTGCTGCAGCATTTGATGTCAGGGTCAAGGCCATTGCAACAGCAAGTGGTATTTTTGACTTTACGGATTTCAGACCCAATGTACGAAATGAGTCTGCGGATAAATATTTTTCTAATCTTTTGCAGCTTGCCGGAGAGGGACGTCAGACATATTTTGAAACCGGGATTACAAGCTACACAAATGGTGCTTTTTATGGTGAAGAGCCTGAAGGCAAAAAAACTTTAAATGCCTATTACAAAGGTAGTGAAGCCTATGAGAAATATGCAAAACTTTTTTGGAAAAGAGCCAGTGATTTTTATCATAACCCTGAGCGAGGTCTGGTTAAAACCTGGGAGGACAGAAGATTAAATCCAGCACTTGACAGCCGCTTTGCCTTGAATGCATCTTACCTCATTCATCTGGTTTCACCACGCCCAATCTTATTTATCAAAGGTTCTGGCTCCATTTCCGGGTATGCAACCGATATTGCATTTAAAAAAGCTCAAAAACCAAAAGAGGTCCTCACACTTGAAGGAGCAAACCATTTTGACCTGTATGATAATGATGCGTATCTGCAACCGGCTACAGAAAAACTCAATACTTTTTTTACTAAAGCCTTCAAGCATTGATAAAAACATGGTATCTCTGAAATTTTAATTGGGAAACAGGAGCTTTCTTTCAATGAATCAATCCTATGCCATTAATGGCGTCAAAATATCCTCTCTTTTTGAGATATTAGAGGAACACAGTATTAACAGGGAAACGTTTCTTGAATCTGTCAAAATAGATGGAGCCCTTTTTAACGCTCATGAAAAAAAGCTTACTGTTACCCAAGTTACAAGGGTGCTGAAAAAGGCAGTTCTTCTTACGGGAGATGAAAATTTAGGACTGCAAATAGGATTAAGATCACGCTTTTTGCCCAACATTGTCTGCTATATCATGATAAATTGCCTGACAGTTGGCGATGCCCTGCTAAAATATTGCCGGTATAAGCGAATCTTTAATGACGACACCAATGTTCGGCTGAGTGTGTACAACGGCAATGCAAATCTTGAAATGGATTCGAACTCACCTGAACTATCTTCGCTGCGTGTATTTAACGATTATCTGCTTACCAGTATGTATGTTTTTTTACGGTTCCTGACCAAAGGAGAGTTTAATCCGACCTGGGTGCATTTGAACCATGATCAACCTGAGAATCTTTCTGAATACAACAAAGCATTCTCATGTCCTATATCATTTTCACAACCAACAAATTCCCTCATTTTTACACGGGAATCTCTAAACCTGGCGATTAAGTGCCCTAACCAGGATCTGCTTAATCATTTTGAAGAATATGCCCAAAAAGCATTAAACAAAATTTCCAAACAGGATTCTTTGCCCAAAACAATTAGTCGGATGTTGATAAAAATTATTCAGAACGGCAACACCCCTTCGGTTGAGTTAATTGCATCAAGATTCAACATGAGTGTTCGCAAGTTGCAGGGTCTTTTGGAAAAGGAAAAGACAAGTTATAAAAAGTTGTTGCACTCTGTTAAAAAAGAGCTGGCATTTGCCTATTTGAGTGACAGGCAGATCTCCTCATCTGAAGTATCATATTTGATTGGATTTTCAGAACCCAGTGCATTTTACAGAGCCTTTAAAAAATGGACCGGAAGCACTCCAAGTCAATTTCGGACTGCTCAAAGTCTCTGAACATGTCGATGAAAATTGGGGAGGAATTGAATTGATCTTTCCTTGAAAAAGTAGACACATTTTCACTCGTATGTGTAATAAATAAAATAACACACAAAGGAGTATGAAAATGGGAAAACGAAAACTTAAGAAATACAACAAGGATTTCAAATTGAGAGCAGTCAAGCTATGTCTTGAAAGCGATAAACACGATGCTGAAATTGCCAGAGACTTAGGAGTCCACCAAACAACTTTATCCACCTGGAAGCAAAAGTATTTAAAAAATCAGAAACAGGCTTTCTCAGGTCATAAAGAGCCTGATGCATTTTCAGAAGAACTAAAAGCATTAAAAAAAGAATTAAGAATAGCAAAAGAGGAACGTGACATATTAAAAAAAGCCTTGGCCATCTGCAACTCAGAACAAAAAAGAAATATGCTTTGATGGAAAATCTTTGTGAAGATTTTCCAATTGTGCGGATGGCCTCAGTGTTCAAAGTTCACAGAGGTGGTTATTATAAATGGACAAAACATCCTTTAACCCAAAGAGAACTTAAAGATATAGAATTAACAAGGATGATAAAAAGAATATTTGTAAAATATAAAGAGAGATATGGAAGTCCCCGTATTGCAAAAGAATTAAAAGAGCAAGGTATTACATGTTCAAAAAATAGAGTTTGCAGGTTAATGAGGCAAGAAAGATTAATGCCAAAAGCAAGAAGGAAATTTAAAGTAACTACCAATTCAAATCATGATTTAAAGGCATCTCCTGAGCTTGTAAAAAGAGATTGTAACCCATCAAAACCCAATCAGATCTGGACCTCTGATCTTACATATATAAGGACAAGAGATGGATGGCTATACCTGTGTGTAATACTGGATTTATTTTCCAGAAAGATTGTTGGTTGGTCCATGGATAAGAACATGCAATCATCCATGTTTGTCAGAGCCCTTGATATGGCAAAAGAAAACAGATTACAAGACTCCTCAGTTATTTTTCATTCAGACAGAGGGGTTCAATATGCGAGTAATGCTTTTAGAAAAAAGTTAACTGAATACAAAATAGTTCAAAGTATGAGCCGTCCAGGCAATTGCCTGGATAATGCACCCTCAGAGTCTTTTTTTCATACTCTAAAGGTTGAAGAAGTTTATGGTCAAAGCTATGAGACAAGGCAAGAAGCTCAAAGTTGCATTTTTGAACATATTGAAGTATTTTATAACCGTTAGAGGAGGCATTCATACCTTGGGCTCATAAGCCCACAGGATTTTAAGATAAATATTATAAAAAAGTATACGAGAATGCAGCCTGATTTTGTGTCTACAAATTCAAAGAAGGATCAAGTTAGAAAGAGATCAATTTAGTATATTTTACCAGAACACCCATTTTTGAGTTATGATAACATATATGCCTAACCCTAAGTTGGTTAACCCATGGGCAATAATGCATGCGTAAAGGCTTTTTGTGCGATAAAGAAGAAGATTATATAGAACCCCGGATAAAATACCTACAAACCATCTATTATGCTCAAGTCCGAACAATACAGATATCAAAATAAATGACGGCCAGGTAAACTGGCCAATGCTAACGCGTTTAAAATCATTTGTTATAATCCAGCGGATCAGAAACCCCCTCCAAAAAAGCTCTTCCATAATTGGGACAACAACCGTTGCACCAAAAAGGCGAATAGCGATCCAAATGTAGGCCTGTGTATGACCAAACCTTTCAAACGGATCAAAATGTAAAGTATCTGTTTTGAGAGCCGGCAAATACCCTTCAGATAGCACCCATAAAATGAGAACCAGTAATCCCACGATTAGGGCTGAAATGTAATGACTTGTACGAAAAAGTTCGTATTCTTTCCAATATATAAATAAAAAAACCATTACAATCACGGTTTTGAAGGGGTAAAGCCAGATGAGTGTCTGGGGGAAACAAGAGCTTATAACCGTCAATCCGCAAAAGAGTGCAAAAGGAAGAATATACGGAACTGAGGGGTTATTTAAAAAAATTTTAAGCTTGATTTCCAATGGGCATTGTTCCTATTACTCTCTTTAATATCGAAAATCAATTTATAATCTTCTATATTGTATTGATGTTATATACCATAATTTAATTCATCTGATTTAAAAGCTCACGAGCTTTACCTGCGTCTTTAAATTTGGATGATAGTTCCAATGCCTTTTGGAAGGACTCTTTTGCTGCCCCTTTGTCTCCATTTTTATAATATGTAGCTCCAAGGTGATATAAAATCGTTGGATTCCTTGGGTTTACCTTGCTGGCATCTTTAAATTTTATTGTGGCCTTTTTGTAGTCCTTTTTATGATAATAGATCCAGCCAATGGTATCTAATATGCTTGCGTTTCCAGGCTGTAATTTATTGGCTTTTTTTGCGAGTTTCATGGCGTCATCAAGGTTGATTTCTCTGTCAGCGTACAACCAGGCAAGCTGATTGTATCCGAGATAAAATTCTGGCGCTATGTTGATAAGCTCTTTATAATGTTCTTCCGCAAGTTTAATCTTACCTGTATTTTCATAAAACACACCAATCTTAAGTATTAAGCCGGGGTCCTTTTTTACTTCCATTGCTCGTTTGTAATATTTTACAGCGACCCCTGGTTTCCCTTTCATAAAATTCAATTCACCTATTGCATAGAGTGCTGCAAAAAACCTTGGGGCTTTTGTAATTGAATTTTCATAAAATTGAATTGCCCTTTCCCGATCACTTTTTTTAAGATAGATTTGAGCAGCCCAATAGTTTGCCAGAAAAGAGTCAGGATCTATTTTTAAAGCCTTGTCAAATTCAGATAATGCTTTGCTCTGCATATTTCTAAAATAATAGAGCACTCCTATGGTCAGGGGCTTGAGTGTCTCTTTTGCAAAAGCATTAGAAATGATATTTTTATTAACCCCTTCAATTGAAAACCCGCTGATCAGCCCCTCAGCCGCTTTAAAATTTCTTTCTGTTTCAATCCAATCTAGTTTTGATGCATAAATACAGGCCGAAATATAACTCAAAAATTTCCCATGGCTTTTGTCCCACTTATTTTTCAATTCTTTGGAAGGATCAATATCTCTGCCAAGACAAAACTCAAGAACTGATTTTGTAAAAAATGCCCCGAAATGAGAAGCATTTTTTCGTAATACTTTTTCCATTTGAGCCAGGGCTTTTTCATATTCGGCATTTGAGATATAACAATACCCTTTCAGGTATTCAGTCTCAGGGTTATCAGTGCCTGACTTTTCAAACTGTTGGAGTGCCTTTTTTGTATCACCCATTTGAAGGGCTGACTCTCCAAGTATTATATATGCCTCATCAATTCCCAATTTTTCCATTGCCTGACCTGTTGTCTCAGCATCTTTGTATTGTCCAGTTTTAAGCTGTAAATGCCCAAGTTGATTAAAAACAACAGCGTTTTCAGGAATCAATTCAAGGCATTTTTTGAATTCCCTGATAGCAAGTTCATTTTTTCCCTCAGTCTTATAAGTTATTGCAAGACCGTAATGTGGTCCATATGCACTTGGGTTTAGACCAATGGCATGATTAAAGGCCTCAATGGACTTGGTGTATTTTTCTAACAAATAATACGTTGCTCCTTGATTTGTATAGCCCGGTAGAAAGTTAGGATTCAGCTCTACTGCCTTTTTGAAATTGGCAAGGGCTTTATCAAATTTCCCCTCTTCAAAATATATCCGCCCCATTATATTCTGTGGATATGGATGGGTTTTATCCTGTGAGATAGCCTTGTTACAGATTTTAATTGCTGATGAATATTTTTTTTCTCGCTGTTTAATCATTGCCTCAGCACACAATAAAAAAAAGTTTTTCGTCTGGTAAATACGAACTGTTTCAAGTTGCTTTTTTGCCTGTTCAATCGCTCCTTTTGAGACAAGATATATAGCGTTCATTGCCATTGCATCATAATTTTTCGGGTGTATTTCCAAAAAAATTTCGCTCAGGCCTCCCATACTGTCCAGATTCCCATTTCTCAATTCTGTCTTCATCAACTTGAATGCCTGGTCAGGTGATTTTGTAATGGAGTCTCGTAAATAAAAAGGCATCCCCTGAGAATCAAAGGTTGTTATTGGTATGGCCAGTACAACAGGAGTGATAAAAATTATCATCATACAAAACAAACAAAGCCAACAAGCCAATTTTGCAATCCTCTCAGGATATAAGTTTTTCACTGTTTCAAGTCTCCTATTTAAAATTTGTGTGAAAGGTAATGCCAACTTTTTTTGTCCAGGCAAAATCAATTATTTTCAGCTATCTTTCTATGTTATCATTTACAAAAAAACAAATTATATTATATCTTTTGTTTAAAAAAAAAGGCAAGCATTAAAGAATGCCTGCCTTTTGAAAAAATTAAAAATGATTATTGTTTTTTGGCTCTCCGTCTTCCTATAATTCCAACCCCTATAAGACCAATGCCCATGAGCAGCATTGTAGCAGGTTCTGGAACTGGAGCATCACCGGTTCCGGTAAGGGTAAGCTGGGCGCTTGCGCTTGTACCGTCAGTGCCATAGGCAGTTGCAGTGAATACATTTGCACCAAGGGCAATCAGCTGGTCTGGAAGGATAAAATTACCAAGCGCATCAGTTGCAATATCCGAAATCAAGGTGCCGTCAGCAAGCAGGATGTCCACATGGTCAAGGCCTACCAAATTTCCGCCAGTACCGTCAAAAAGAGCTATCAGTCCATCAAGGTCACCAGCGTCTGTATAAATACCATTACCAGCGGTAGCGATATCTTGCATAACAGTGGGTGCATGACCAGGAATCCCAACGGTGTGAACAACAATACCCGCAGCCGCAGCAGCTTCTGCAGCAGCTATGTGACCTGGATAACCAGGCATCCCATCAGACAAAACAACCTGCATCATTTGACGATTGGAAGTATGACCACTTGTAAGTACAGCAGTAGCTTCACTAATCCCGGCACCGATATTTGTTCCACCACCTGTACCAATACCGTTTATTGCGTCTCTTACTAAATCTATATTAGGATTCAAAGCAGTTAGTAGTCTGTAAGTATGACTAGTACTATCAAAACCGATAACAGCAACGGAAGTTGTATTCGGCGGAAGTGCATCAACCAGTGCTATAGCCGCAGTCTTAGCAGCAGCCATCCTATTTCCACCCATACTCCCTGATTCATCAATAACAAGAGCAAGGTCCAGACCATCACCATCGATGTCAACACCGCTTGCTTGACCTGTCGGGTTTACATTAGTTCCGACAGCATATTCGCTATTATTCGCAGGTGATGTCCAAACGACGGTAGTGGCAGCCATTACAGCGTTTGCCATAAACATGACAGCAATGCCAACTAAGACTGCAAATATATTTTTCTTTAATTTAAACATGGATTTTTATCCTCCGAAATTTTTAATGTTTATTGGCAAAATGTCTATTTTGCCAATATCATACCAAATTAGTATTGAGAGTAATAATTAAATCCATAAAAATACTGAATGTCTTCTCATTTTTTCCTCCTTTCTAAAATTAAAGTAATGTGATTTTTGCAACTTTAGCTTAAAAAAATGAAAAAGCCAAGTTACATATGACTGTAACCCGGCTATCTTTGAGAATTGAAGATCCTAGGTTTTCCGAAACCTGATTGCTCAGGGAGTGGCTTTTAAGTCCATTAATTAGCCACGTACTATACATTTGAACATTTGTCAAGTTAAAAATTAATTTTTTTTGAACTTTACTCAACCGTTATTAAGCTTATTTAAAACTTGATATGCCTTTTTTTATTCCATCATAAATTTTACTGAGTTTAAGTTCCCTTGCAATGAATATTCTTGTTTTTTAAACCGTAGGTAATAGTAAAGTTGCAAAAAAAGAAGCTCAACATTTAAGCTTGCCCCATTTTTCGTTTTTATACAGCCTTTACAAATACTCTTTAAGTTCACAACCTATTCTATCAGATATTTCTACCTCATAAAATTCTTGATGCTCTGAAAAAATATTTTAAAAAATGTTACAGGCAATGAGTTTTCAGAATACCCAGCGGATAAAAAAATAGTGATAGATTCTGTAGACAAATTATCCCTCCTAAATGAGTTGTAACCTCAACAAAAAGTGAATCAGATGGGATCAATTGTTTTGATATTGACAACAAACCACTTATAACATGTTTATATTATAATTAATCCATGTCGAATCTTAATTAAGATCAGGCGATTGATCTTAATCTGAATGTATGTTATATAAGATTCAAGGATTAATCTTATATAGAGGTCAAGAATGAAAGCTATCCCAATAAATCAGATATTAAAACGCATCCAAGCTGAAAATTCCTGGTGGGAAGAGCCACACATAATAACTAAGCTTTTTAAAGAATATAAACCAAGAGCATATCTTGCCCTATTAAAACCGCTAATAAAAAAATGGGACCCGCACAGAGCAATAGTTTTTATGGGACCAAGGCGTGTTGGCAAGACAGTAATGATACACCATGCTATTCAAAATTTAATCGATGAGGGTATTTCGTCTGATAAAATTTGCTATTTTTCTGTTGATCACCCTTTGTATACTGGCCAAAGCCTTGAAGACATGCTTGAGTTATTCAAGCAAGCTACAGGAACCGACTATAAAACAGAAAAATGTTATGTTTTTTTTGATGAGATTCAATATCTGAAAGATTGGGAAATTCATTTAAAAGTTATTGTTGACAACTATAGAAATGTGAAATGCCTTGTCAGTGGGTCTGCTGCTGCTGCTCTTCGTCTTAAAAGCATTGAATCGGGTGCTGGGCGTTTTACAAATTTTCTTCTCCCTCCTCTTACATTCCATGAATATTTAGAGTTACTCGACTTAGATCATATCATTGACAAGGAAGACTCATCCTCTGGATTTTATTCTACTCAGAATATAATTGAGCTTAATAAACATTTTATTCATTACATGAATTTTGGTGGATATCCAGAGGTTATTTTTTCTAAAGAAATACAATCAGATCCAGGAAGGTTTATAAAAAATGATATAGTTGACAAGGTGCTTTTGCGAGATTTGCCTGGATTATATGGTATTCAGGATATTCAAGAATTAAATCATCTTTTTACAACATTGGCCTTTAATACGGCAAATGAAGTTTCTTTAGAAGAATTATCAAAAGGTTCTGGTGTAGCAAAAAACACTATTAAGCGATACATCGAATATTTAGAAGCCGCCTTTTTGATAAAAACCATACACCGCATCGATAAAAATTCAAGAAGATTCAAGCGGGCAAATTTTTTTAAGGTATATTTAACAAACCCCTCAATCAGATCAGCCCTTTTTACACAGGTTAAACAGGGAGACGAGTTTATTGGGCATCTTGCCGAGACAGCTATTTTTGCTCAATGGTTTCATTCAAACATTGATTTACATTACGCTCGATGGAAAACCGGTGAAATAAATATTGTACACGCTGAGCACGAGAGTGAGCATAACTGGGCTGTTGAGGTGAAATGGAGCAATAGATTTATTGATCGTCCTTTTGAGTTAAAAAATGTTTATCAATTTTGTCATGCAAATAATTTAAAAAAAATTACAGTTACAACTCTGACAAAAACCGATGAAAAGACAATTAATAACATTGATATAAGTTTTCTTCCGGCTAGTTTATATTGCTATACAATTGGTTATAATTTGATAAAAAATAAAGATACCGAAGAATATGAATAAAGATATATCTCAAAAAGAAATTATTGAACTTTTAAATAAGTGTTGGATGACACATGCATCATAAAGGATTTTGTTCAGGGGAAATACAATTTTTATGACTCAGGTTATTCAAATTCGTCTTAAAATCTCTAATGCATTCCTGATTTTAGGGGAAAAACTTGTTTTGGTTGATACTGGCAGCTCAGGAGAAACTTCGACCATACTAAATGCAATACGCAAGGCAGGTCTTGATATCAACGATTTATCTCTGATTTTACATACACACGCTCATTTTGATCATTGCGGCTGTACTGCAGATCTTCAGGAAAAATCAGGAGCCCTTGTGGCCATACACAAATTTGACTCCCATGCGTTTTTGGAGGGAAGAAGCGTCCCTGTCAAACCCATCAATCTATTTGGTAAATTTTTAATGTACTTTATGAAAGATGGATATCAACCGACAAAAATAGATATTTTGATTGAAAATGAATTTGATCTTCACTCTTATGGTGTGGCAGGTAAGGTAATCATGACCCCAGGTCATACACCGGGTTCAATTTCTGTTCTGCTTGATAATGGGGAGATCATTGCAGGAGATCTTCTTGGAGGTGGGCGGCTTGTGGGGTTATTTCAACCTGAGCGTCCTCGATACCACCATTGGTATCTGGACATGAATGATGTTGAAAAAAGCATTGCACGGGTAATGGCCACATCTCCCAAAAGGTTGTATGTGGGTCATGGCGGCCCTTTGGCGGGTAACGAACCGATCAAGCATTTTAGCTGGTAATGGAGGCATAATTCCGACCTATTCAAGCAGATCTTCGGTCAAGGGAGTCTCAGACTGACCTTCTTTCTTTGCTTGTTTGCGCTTTAATTTCTCTTCCTTCTTTTTTTTCTTTGCCAGTTCTTTTTGACGTTTTTCCCAGGTATATTTGGTTTTTGCCATTATTATCTACTCCTTTTTTTTGTCATTTGAATCCACTATATATATTTGTTCTAAGAAGAACAACAAGTCAAGATTGATGGGTAACAACTATTGATCCGTCAAAAGTGTTATATGGTTATCAAATCTGGGATTGTGAATTAGTATCTTCAACCTTTCTTTTTTAATATCACATCTTTTGCGAATTTCACTTGTTTGATATATATAGAATCCGATAGCATGAAAACAGATCAAACCAAATGAATTTACAAGGAAGAACCATATGAAAAAAGACTGGGATTTTGATGAGATGATCGACCGCAGCCATACTGGTTCCATGAAATGGGAGCCTGAGGTTTTAAACATAGTATTTGGCAAAGGAAAAGAGGAGCTTTTGCCACTTTGGGTTGCAGATATGGATTTTAAATGTCCAACACCTATCCGTATGGCTATGGAAAATCGTATTTCTCATCAGATTTACGGGTACAGTATTACTGATCCA
>JAAEKY010000163.1 GCA_024227235.1 Desulfobacteraceae bacterium
TGGTTAATGTGTGTCGTGATCCCATTAAGTTTTGTTTTCTCAAATCATATAATTGCTAATCAATTTATTCTATTTTTATGGTTTGGATTTATAATAATTGCCTGGCTGAAACGGTATCGAATCCTTCGGCGTGGAAGAGAACATCTATTGATGAAGGATTTAATGGGAGCCTTGGGACTGTTGGCGATTCATTTCGGTATTCAAATCCTCGCCGGCTTTCAGGTCGTTTCTAAAAAACATAAATATCGTTGGAAATCATTAGCTTAAAACAACACGGAATAAATTTCTGCGGACTTTTCCCTGTTTATGCGTGAAAAATAAAGTGGGGACAGGTTGCAAAACAGTGGCGGCCATTCGGTTATAAAATCGGGGTGCAATACGATTTTTTAAGGTGACCACATTTTCAGGAAGTGGAGAAAATACGTGTATGAATTTAAGGCCGTAGTAAAGGGGAGTTAAGGCCCGCTGTTTTTCAGCCAGTTCATGGATGAGGTCCCAGTTCAGGGCTGGAATTTTTTTAATAAAATGGGCCATTACCATGATATGCACAAAACGCATGAATTGATGCTGACA
>JAAEKY010000164.1 GCA_024227235.1 Desulfobacteraceae bacterium
AGATGCCCCTGAGGACAATTCAACTCAAAATGCCCTTAATAAAATTCATGCCGGCACTTTACGAGCCAGTGAACTGGTTAAGCAGATACTCACCTTCTCCCGCCAAAATACAAATGAATTAAAACCCATAAAAATACAGCCAATTGTCGAGGAAGCACTAAAACTTATCAGGTCTTCAATCCCTGCAACTATTAAAATCAAGCAAAATATCCAGCCTGACTGTGGCATACTTAACGCTGATCCAACACAAATCCACCAAATAATAATGAATTTATCAACTAATGCTTATCATGCCATGGAGGATACTGGAGGCGAGCTTAGAATCAGCTTAAAAGAAATTGAATTGGGGACACTTGATTTGATAGATTCTGATATGATGCCTGGCACTTATGCTTACCTGAGTATTTCTGACACAGGCAAAGGAATGAATAAAGAATTAATACAAAAAATCTTTGACCCATTTTTTACCACCAAAAAAGAAGGCAAAGGCACTGGCATGGGGTTGTCGGTTGTCCATGGAATTGTCACAAATATG
>JAAEKY010000165.1 GCA_024227235.1 Desulfobacteraceae bacterium
TCAACACCTTAGTCGTGCTATGAACCGTGTCCGTATTCAAATTATGAATCAATTCGACAGAAAATCGCACGAATACCGAGCCTTGAAACGTTACTGGAAATTGATACAACAAGATAGCCGTAAACTCAGCGATAAACGATTTTATCGCCCTATGTTTCGAATGCATTTGACTAACAAGGAAATCCTAGAAAAACTCTTATCCTACTCAGATGAACTCAGACAGCACTATGAACTCTATCAGCTTCTCTTGTTCCATTTCCAAGAGAAAAACTCAGACCATTTCTTTGACCTCATCAAACAGGAAATAGCCACCGTTAATCCTATTTTCCAGACGGTATTTAAGACATTTTTAAAGGATAAAGACAAGGTTTTAAATGCCATGGAATTGCCTTATTCAAACGCCAAACTGGAAGCTACCAAATAATCTTATAAAAGTCATTAAGAGAAATGCCTTTGGTTTCAGGAACTTTGAAAACTTTAAAAAACGCATTTTAATTGCTTTGAACTTAAAGAAAGAGAGGACGAAGTTCGTCCTCTCTAGGTGTTGGCTTTTCATCTACCCACTACA
>JAAEKY010000166.1 GCA_024227235.1 Desulfobacteraceae bacterium
GGAGGGCTTCGCACCCCGTCATCAGCGCAACGGTAGCACGCCTCCCTAGGATACCGGCGGGGACACACCGGGTGATCTCGCAATAACCACAAGAGATCACATATAAAAACGCGACTTCGTGTCGCGAATAACGGTTGAGCTTAGTGGCGCTGATGTTTAGCGTCCACTTCAGCGTTTTGTTATCAATGGTCTATCTTATTGCGGGAACCTTACCAAAAAAGCGAATACCTGCATTATCATAATTGCAAAAAATACTAAGACCGCAGTTGTCTCTAAAAAATAATATGATACACTTCTCTGCGGATAGATTTCTGTATCTTTTAATTGTTTGAATTTTGAAATATTTCCAAGCAGTCCTTCGAATCCACCCTCTGGCTCCGTGTTTAAAACTATCTCATCGCCTTTCTCATTTATGCTGTATCCATCAACAAAGATGTTATTTCGATCATCTTTTTGCAGGTTCTTTATTTCTTGAGAGGTTAGAGGGGCGCTGAGTACAATTTTAAAAATTTCTTCTTCGTATTCTTCTTTGACTGTCACCCAAACCCGGCCGCCACCAGAAACTGATCCGACTTTTTTTACGGTCTCCAACTTTATGTCAGATATTTTCGACCAGTCAAAGAATGCCCTTTTTCTTCTAAAAAATATCCCATGAAATACCGTAAGGCCGACTTTGTCTATCTCAGCATATTTAAATAGTGAATTAAACAGGGGGATTAAACCAACAGCGAGAAAATACCAATTAATGAAAAGTATGTGGTGATCCACTATCCAAGCCAATAATGATAAAAGTCCACCAATTATCCAAGTGATTCTCCAAGTTCTTCTTGCGTTATGGACTATTACTCTTCCTTGCTTTTTGTACAACCAGTCGCGGATAATTGAACTAGATACGGATAAGATTAATATTGATAGGCATATAATCATACCAATCCTGAAAATCGGCACAGTATTAGATCCAGCTGCAATTTTCGAAAGTTTGAACAAAGAAATGATATACAATCTAAAGATGGCATACATCCCACCAACAAGAAGCAACCCGAAGGTAATAACCTTGATATTTTGATACTTTTTAGTTCTGCTTGTTTCCATTAGAATATTGATAACGGTTGAACTGTGTGGCGCA
>JAAEKY010000167.1 GCA_024227235.1 Desulfobacteraceae bacterium
GTTCTTACCTCTTTCATAGAAGGGGTTTAGAAGTTCTGCAATGTTCGGATAACACATGTTATGTAAATCTTTTATTTTGACATGAAAAAAAGGCTCCTGTCGATAAAACTCTACAGCATTTGAGTTCTTAAGAAAAAAATAGTGGAGAAAAATAAAGTTCCTTTTTTTTGTGCGCAATTTGTGCGCAATTTAGTGTGTTTTTGATTGGTTTAGCGAGGTTTGCCTAAAAAAACAAAAAGCTCAGAAAAACCTGAAAGGCCTCTCTGAGCTTTGTTTCTTATGGTGGGCCGTCAGGGAGTCGAACCCGGGACCTACTGATTAAGAGTCAGTTGCTCTACCAGTTGAGCTAACGGCCCATAAAAATAACGCGGCAAATCTAACAGTCCGTCTAAAAAATGTCAATAACTTTTTGATTTTGAGATCTTGTAAAAACCAGTTGACCCTTTAATTCCAGTTTTGATATATTCATTTGTTTATATTTGCTTTAATTATGAATTTTTTTATTACAAAGGATAAAAATATGTCTACATCAAAATCAGAAAATCTTTTTAAACAAGCCCAAGATGTCATTCCTGGCGGAGTAAATTCTCCTGTAAGAGCCTGTGGGTCAGTTGGCGGACAGCCAGTTTTTGTTGAGAGGGGAGAAAAAGCCAGGATTTATGATGCAGATGAAAATGAATATATTGATTATGTGCTTTCCTGGGGACCTTTAATATTAGGGCACAGGCCTGCATGTGTAATTGAGGCATTAAAAAAGGTCCTTGAAATTGGTACCAGTTTTGGTGCACCCACTAAGCTTGAAACTGATCTTGCCCGTATTGTGATTGATATGGTGCCTTCCATTGAAAAAGTAAGAATGGTAAATTCTGGAACTGAAGCCACCATGAGTGCTATTCGTCTGGCTAGAGGCTATACCGGCAGAGACATTATTATCAAGTTTGACGGATGCTATCATGGTCATGCTGATACGCTGCTTGTTGCAGCAGGATCAGGTATAGCAACCCTTGGTATTCCTGGAAGCCCTGGTGTGCCGGACGCTGTAATTTCAAATACCTTATCTATCAAATTTAATGATATTGAGGGTTTTGTTAAGGTGATGGACAAAATTGGCAATAAAGTTGCGGGTGTCATTATAGAGCCTGTAGCCGGCAACATGGGGATGGTTCCTCCTGTAGAAGGATTTCTTGAAACATTGCGTGAATATACATCAAAATTTGGATCAGTCCTGATTTTTGATGAGGTGATGACAGGATTTAGAGTGGCAAAAAAATCTGCTCAAGGCCTATTTGGAATTACACCGGATTTGTCTTGTTTTGGAAAGGTCATTGGCGGAGGCTTGCCTGTGGGAGCCTACGGTGGCAGACGCGAGATTATGGACCATATAGCCCCTGTGGGAAACGTATACCAGGCTGGAACCCTTTCGGGTAATCCTCTGGCAATGGCTGCAGGAATTGCTACGTTGACTGAACTTCAAAAAGATGGGGTTTATGAAACACTTCAAAATAAAACTCAAAAACTAATGGATGGATTACAGTCTGCAGCAGACAGCTTTGGTATCAGCTTAAAAACAGGTCATGTCGGATCAATGGCAGGGTTCTTTTTTACAGGAGAAGACGTTCATAATTTTGATGATGCGAAAAAGTGTGATCTGGATAGATTTGCTAAATTTTATAAAATCATGCTTGAAAAAGGAGTTTACCTTGCACCCTCGCAATTCGAAGCTTGCTTTGTATCGATGGCCCATTCAGATGACGATATTAACCAGACGATTGATGCTGCCAAACACGCAATGGCGGCTCTTTAGAATATAATGATAAAAAAAATACATTTAATTGCTGCCTGTGGGACAGGAATGGGAACCCTTGCCTGTATTCTAAAGGAAATGGGGTATTCCATATCCGGGTCTGATCAAAATGTCTATCCCCCCATGAGTGATTTTTTAATAGAAAAGGGAATCACTCTCTTTAAGGGATATGATCCTGCCAATTTAGCTCACAAGCCAGATCTTGTGATTATTGGTAATGCTGTAACAAAGCATAATATTGAAGCCAAAGAGGTTTTGGAAAAGGGTATTGAGTATATGTCAATGCCTCAGGCTGTGAACAAATTTATTGCAAAGGATAAGAAAATTATCCTGGTAACAGGCACTCATGGGAAAACAACCACTTCTTCAATCATGTCTCATATTCTGTATACAGCAGGGATGGACCCATCATTTATGATTGGTGGTATTTTAAAGGATTTTAATTCAAGCTTTAGGATAGGAAGCGGTGAGTATATGGTGATTGAAGGGGATGAATATGACACAGCTTTTTTTGATAAAGGTCCAAAATTCATGCATTATGATCCCACGATAACCATCATGACCGGTATTGAATTTGATCACGCGGATATTTTCAATGATATTGATCATATCAAGCGAATATTTTCAGGCTTTGTTAAAAAGATTGAAAAGGACAGCCATATCATTGCTTTTAATGATAATAACAACTTAAATGACGTTCTAAAATTATGCGATGCATCTATTGAAACCTATGGTGAAAAGGCGCAGTGGAATTTTTCAAATCATTTGAAAAAGAATTCAAAAACATATTGTGATGTTCACGGCCCTGACAAATTGATTTCAATTGAAACAAACTTGATAGGGAACCATAACCTTTTAAATGCCATTGCCTGTATTGCTGCAGCAAAAAGGATAGGGCTTGATGATGAGAGCATATGCCATTCGTTAAACACTTTTTCCGGTATTAAAAGAAGGCAGGAAATTCGAGGCATAAAAAATGGTATTACAGTAATGGATGATTTTGCTCATCATCCAACAGCAGTAAGGGAAACGATTAAAGCTGTTAAACCTTTTTATAAAGACGGTAGGGTGATCGCTGTGTTTGAGCCTAGAACCAACACAAGCATGAGAAAATTTTTCCAAGATTCCTATCCGGATTCTTTTTCCCAAGCTGATATGGTGTGCATCTGTGAGCCTGGAATAAAAAAAAATATAGAAGAAAAAGAAAAGTTTTCAACCAAACAACTTGTGGCTGATATTGAAAAAAGAGGAATTAAGTCTTATCATTTTGAAAATAGTGATGCTGTGATACAATTTTTAGTACCTGAATTAAAGCAATCAGATCTTGTACTAATAATGTCAAATGGAGGATTTGACAATATTCACATTAAATTACTTGAGACAATTGAATGAAAAAAACAACAATATTTCGTTTTATTGGAATAGGGATTTTTCATGCTGTTTTATATTTATATGTTGTTCCCTTTGTGATTTACCCAAAGTTTGGCAATAATGGATTTATATTTGCAGTTATTGTAGCTATTATTATTCCTATAGCCGTATTCGGAACAATGATTTTTGATAAAAAAAATAAAAGGAGATAAAATGAGTGATATCGAAAAAATAGATTGGGAACCAAAATATAGTGTCGACATCGAAGAAATAGATGAACACCAGAAAAAGATGTTTGAATTGTTCAATAAATTGATTGACCTAAAAAATTCATATATAAATAGTAAAGACTGTGTCAATATGATTTCTGAAATAAATGAATATAGTAAATTATATTTCAGTACAGAAGAAAGATATTTAAGAAAAAAGGGTTACCCTGATTATTTAGCCCATTCCAAATCCCACCGTCAATTTACTAAAAATTCTATCAGTTTGCGACGCGAGATTTCAGAAGATATTGAAAATTTAACCGACGATGTAATAGATGGGTTAAGAAATTGGTTGATAACTCATATACTTACATTTGATTCTCTTTACATTCCATTCTTGAGAATCAATAAATTTATTGAGGAGTCAAAACCATAAAATTAAAGTCTTTTATAACTCTTGACGATATTCATTATTAGCTAAACGAATTATTATGTATAAAAAAAGAATGTTAAGAGAAATAAGATGTTTGATTATAAAATAATACCATTTCAAAATGAAACAATTGAATCTTCTCATAAGATCAAGGGCTTTTCTGAACGACGAAAGACAGTCACTAGAAAATCAAGAAGAGACAGGCGAAGACAAAAAAACGATCGTAGAAGCAGCATAAGAACTGGGGTGGTTGTTAATCTATCTTTTAAGAAGAATAGACGAAAAGGTACAGACAGAAGAGGTAAGGCACGATTTTCAAGATTCGTTTAAATTTGTCTATTTTGTGGTTAATCCATATTTTTTCATTTTATTTAAAATCGTTGTGTGCGAAATATTTAGCGCTTTTGCACTTTTGCGAATGCTTGGATGCTTAGTTAACGTTGATTTAATAATTTGTTTTTCATATGACCCTACCCGTGCTTTAAGCGAACTGTTTTCAAGATCATTAGAGGGTATTGCTTCTAACCCTCTGATTGTACTTTCGATATCGTGTCCGAAGATAATTGAATTCTCATCAATAATATCCTTGTCAGAAATAATGGAACCCCGTTCAATTACATTTTTTAATTCACGTATGTTTCCTGGCCAATTGTGGTTTAATAATTTTTTCATGGCAGTATCAGACAGTTTTTTGGGTTTAATCCCGACCTTTATAGCTGCTCTTGATAAAAAATGATCCACCAGTAATGGGATATCTTCATATCTTTCTTTTAATGGAGGAACATGGATTGGCAAAACATTTATTCGATAATAAAGATCTTCTCTGAATGTATTATCTTTTATCATTTGTTCGATAAGCCTGCTTGTAGCAGTGATTACCCTTGTATTTACAGGAATTTCTTTAACACCGCCAATTCTTCGAACACTTTTTTCTTGTATGACTCTTAAGATTTTAGCTTGTGCCCCCATGGGCATATCAGCTATTTCATCTAAAAAGAGAGTTCCGTTGTCTGCAATTTCAAACAATCCTTGCTTGCCTTTTTTCCGGGCACCCGTAAATGACCCTTTTTCATAACCAAATAATTCGCTTTCTAATAAAGATACAGGCAAGGATGCACAGTTTACAGCAACAAATTCATCCGATACAGCGCTTTGAGTATGAATCGCTCTTGCAAATAATTCTTTGCCTGTGCCGCTTTCACCTCGTATCGATACGATTGAAGATGATACAGCAATTTTCTGGGCAAAAGAAATGGCATCCATTATCGAAGCACTTTTACCTATAATGTCACTAAAAGTGTGTTGACTAGGATACGTTACTTCATCGGCTAATGCCTTTAATTCTTTCATATTCCGCATAATTTTAATGGCGCCGGTTATTTTTCCAGTGATATCTTTTATGGGAACTCCGGCTGAAAAAAATTGAAATCTACCATTGGGTGTGATGACATTTCGTTTTTTATTTTGAAAAGATTTGCCCTTAAGGCATTCAATCAAGTCATAGTTTTCCATTGGTAATGAAGAAATCTTTTTTCCAAGAACACTCAAATGGTTCCATCCCAGCATATTCTTTGCCACGCGATTTATAAAGGTAATGTAGCCAAATTTATCAATAGAAAGGATACCATCACTGATACTGTCTAAAACAACTTTAAGCCTTCTTTCTCTTATCTCCTGGGGCATGGAATGGATGTGTGTGATTTCTACCAGATCAGATATCTGTTTCAAACATTTGATAATCGTTTTGTTTGATGGAGAAAATCGAGAACTTTTTGTTTCAATGTAAATTAAGGTTTTTTCATCCTTATTTTCAACTTCCATAGAAATGATATTTAAATCATTTGCGCTGGCAACCCTGGTAATATCTTCGACAATCTGTTTTCGATCGATAAAAAGAAGTTCTAATTTAAGGGTGGAATTATTCATGTTTGACGCTCTAAATAGTTTGATTATGAATGTATCTGCCAAGGGTATTAAATATGCGGATATCAATCAAGAAGAATTCTTAGATAACACGTCTTTGGTCATAAAAATATACAGGGAATGGTTTATTTTTTTAAAAAAGACTGATAATTAATTTAAGTCAATTTTATTAGAAGCCTAAAAAAACTATGGAACAATATACAGCATTTGGTCTTGATAATTTATTTAAAGAAGGTTTTTTTACAAACCTGGATTATTTTTTTGCAAAATCAATGGCCCACGCTTTTAATGAAAAAGATGCCAATGTGTTAACGTCTTGTGCGCTTGTTTCTAAATCATTATTTGAAGGGCATATTTGTCTTGATATTTTTCGATTAGCAGATTCTACTGCTGTTATATCTGAAACAGGCAAAGATCGAGTCAAATTTCCTGGATTCAAAGTATGGTTACAGTCCTTGCAAAAGTCGCCTATGGTTTCTGATACGGTTGATACCCCCCTTGTCTTGGATTCGGGACACCGGCTGTATTTTTCAAAATATTTTGATTTCCAATATCGATTAGCGCTTAATATTGCCCAAAGAGTTTCTTTAATACCGTTAAAAATGGATGGAAAAATAATTGACTCGATAATTGAGTTATATTTCACTAAAAATGATATCCATGTTGCTGACCAGAAAAAGGCAGTGAGAAGTGCAGTATTGAATCAGTTTACAATTGTTTCAGGAGGGCCTGGAACTGGAAAAACCTATGTAATCGAAGTTATTAAAAAGATAGTATTTGAATATGCAAAGATTCAAAAACTTGATGAACCAAAAATTATTTGTGTTGCCCCTACAGGAAAAGCGGCCTCAAAAATGGAGCAGGGCAGTACGATACACGCCATTTTAAAACCATTAAAGAATACACCGGGTTTTTATTATAATAAAAAAAATTTATTGCCAGTGAATGTAATGATTATAGACGAAGCATCAATGATTGATATTTCATTATTAACACGGCTATTAGAAGCGGTTCCTTTAGCAGCAAAAGTGATTGTTTTAGGTGATAAACATCAGCTTTCATCCATACAGGCAGGCTCTGTATTTAATGATATCTGCAGGGTAACTGAATTGGCCCCCATTCTATTTTTTCTTGAATATAATTTCAGATTAAAAGGGAAAACAGGTATTGAAAACTTGGCAAAGGCAATAAATGGGAACCATGTGAAGCGCGTTGAACAAATACTGCTATCCGGTGAATACTCGGATATCATTTTTGAAACAAGTATAGATAAAGCCAAACAGTATATTATAGAGGGATATAAAGCCCTTATTGAATCGGATACTATTGAAGAAGTACTCACCCAATTGGATAGGTTTAAAATTTTATGTGCTCATAATTCCGGGGAATACGGAACATTACAAGTTAATCATGTTTGTGAAAAAATTTTGCGATCAGGGAATAATTTTGATATACAAGATGATCCTTTTAAAAAAGTGATCATGGTGAATAAAAATGATTATAAAAAAGGATTGTTCAATGGAGATACAGGTGTTGTCCTTGAAAAAAATGAAGAAACAAACGCATTTTTTTTAATGCAAGATAACAAAATTAATCGGTATAGAAATTCCGATTTGCCAGGATTTGATACGGCATTTGCGATAACAATACATAAAAGTCAGGGATCAGAATTTAACATCGTTTTAATTATTATCCCTGATAAGATTTCTCCTGTTATGACAAGACAATTGTTGTATACCGGAGTGACAAGAGCAAAAACAAAGGTTATTATCGTTGGTAAACTAAATATGATTAAAAAAGCCATGAATATTGATGTAAAAAGAGATTCGGGTTTACCCTCATGCTTGAGAAATGAAATACAAAAATATGAAAAAGATAATTAAAACAATGGCACTTTATCTTAAAAGAAAAAACCGATAAGAAAGAAATTATTTTGAAAAAAAAACAAACAATTCCTGAATTAATTTGGCAGTTCTTTAGCTCAGTAAAATTAGCAGTTTATACATTGGTGCTTCTTGCTGCTACTTCTGTAATCGGAACTGTTATTTTGCAAGATGGTACCCCTCAAAGATATATTCAAACATACGGCGAGCCATTTTACAATCTGATCAGAGTGTTCAATATTGACGATATGTACCATGCATGGTGGTTTCTTGGCCTGATTGTTATATTGTGTATTAATATAGTTGTATGTTCAATTGAAAGACTTTCTTCTACATGGAAAATTATATTTCCAAAAAAAATTAAATTCAACTCAAATAGATTCAGAAAATTAAAAAACCTTCAAACCTTTGAAGTTAAAAAAGATGCTCAATATTTATCTAAAGAATATGAAGGCTTTTTATCTAAATCTGTTGGAAATGTACTTAAAGAACAGACTGAAACGAATATGGTTTTGTATGCTGAAAAAGGAAGATGGACCCGAATCGGTATATATGTTGTGCATTCCAGTATTCTTCTACTTTTGATTGGCGCATTGATTGGATCTCTTTTCGGATTCAAGGCGAATCTTCAACTCGGAGAGGGTGAGACCTCGGATACTGTTTTTGTTGTTAAGAAAAAAACACCCATAAAACTTGATTTTTCAATACGCTGTAATGACTTTGATGTAAAATTTTATGATACAGGCGCACCAGAAGAATTCAGGTCCAATTTAACCATTATTGAAGGGGGTAAAGACAGTTTTACCCAGGATATTATTGTTAATCAACCGCTTAGATACAAGGGTATCAATATTTTTCAGTCTTCTTATGGCCAAACACAACCCAATGGTGCTATTTTTGAAATAATTAGACAATCCGATAAAAGTGTTACAAACCATACACTAAAAATCGGACAGGAAATTGATCTGCCTGATGGTGAGGGCACATTTAAACTCGAAGGATTTTTACCCCAATTTGATTTTAAAGAGAATAATCTGGGTGCTGCATTTGTTGGCAGAATTACTCAAAAAGATAACAAAAGTTTTCAAATTGGTCTTCCTATAAGGTTTCCTACATTTGATAGAATGCGAAAAGGATCTTTTGCTTTTGTGGTAAAAGAATTTGAACAGGGGTATTATACAGGCCTTCAGATAACAAAAGATCCGGGCATCTGGTATGTTTATTCAGGCTTTATTCTGATGATTATTGGATGCTGGATTACATTTTTTATGTCCCACCAATCCTATTTTATTGAAATTGAGAATGCCGGGGGCAATCATTCAAAGGTAAGTATCTCAGGTACAACAAACAGAAACAGCCAGGGAATGAAGCTTAAACTCAAAAAGATCGTAACACAATTAAAGGATAAGTAATTCTTATGAACAGTTCATTGGCATTATCTTCGACAACATTTATCTATGCTTTGGCCTCAATTTTTTATATAGGCTCATTTACTTTTAAAAAGAAGGCTTTAGCAAAAATTGGTTTTTTTATTCTTGTTATTGGGTTTTTAGACAATACTGCTGGTATTATACTTAGATGGATTGAGTCTTATCAGATGGGCTATGGGCATGCACCCTTTGCCAATATGTATGAATCACTGGTGTTTTTTTCCTGGACCGTAGCCATCCTTTATATTTTTGTTGAACTCAAATACAAAGAAAGCATCATTGGGGCGTTTGTCTCTCCTCTGGTATTTCTTGCCATTGCCTATGCCTCTTTTGATCCGAGCATCAGTAATAAAATTTCTCCTTTAATTCCTGCATTGAAAAGCAATTGGCTGATTGCCCATGTCATCACCTGTTTTTTGGGTTATGCAGGGTTTGCTGTGGCATTCGGTTTCAGTATCATTTATTTTGTAAAGCCAAAAGATCCCAATGCAACCTCTATTTTCGCAAAACTTCCCTCATGGGATCTCATTGATGAACTCACCTATCAAATGATCGTTTTTGGGTTTTTATTTCTTACCATCGGTATTATCACAGGCGCTGTCTGGGCCAATTCTGCCTGGGGAAAATACTGGACCTGGGATCCAAAAGAAACCTGGTCTCTCATTACCTGGATTATCTACGCCATTTTTATGCATTTAAGAATGATGAGAGGATGGCATGGGAGAAATCTTGCCTGGGTATCCATTATCGGCTTTTTAGCCGTTCTCTTTACCTATTTCGGTGTCAACTATCTGCTCAGTGGACTTCATAGCTATGGTTAAGTTAACCATTCGTTTTCATCCATCGTCTTATCTTAATTTATCTTGACAAGAAAACAAGATATTAATATAGATTAACGCTAATTATAGACGTTATTGCAAGATAGTATAAGATTACTGTCTGCAAATGAAATAGTCTAAGCTATAACCTGATAAGGTTTCGACTTAGATAAAATGGTTAAAGTATCATCAACATTTTAAATTGATGGAGTTTTCATGAGTGAAATAGAAAACAAAGCTGAAAATGGTTCCACGGAAAGTGCAGGGGAATGCACATCCGGAGACACAAAAGATGACAAAGGTTTAGGACTCGGCGTCATCTTTTTTATTGTTGCATTTGTTGTCTGCTTTTTATCCGGTACCTTGCTGTTCCCCAAACTGCTCTATTCTAAAAAAGAGCAACCTTTTAATTTTGATCACGAGCTTCATGTCAGTGAAGCAGGCGATTGCGATGCATGCCATTCGGTAAGGGAGGATGGAAGTTTTACTGGCATCCCCAAGCTCGCAGTTTGTCTGGATTGTCATGCTGAAGATCCGTTAGGAGAAACAGAAGATGAAGTCGTGTTCGTAGAAGAATATGTGAATAAAGAAAAAGAAGTGCCCTGGTTAGTCTATGCAAGACAACCAGATTGTGTCTTTTTCTCACATGCCGCACATACAACAAATACAGATTGTAAAGTATGTCACGGTCCCATTGGAGAATCGAATTCTTCAAGAGTTTATGAAGAAAACAGGTTAACTGGATACAGTCGTGATATCTGGGGTAAAAACATCTTTGGAATCAAAAAACATTCCTGGGATCGTATGAAGATGGATGACTGCGCAGAGTGTCACAAAAAGGAAACAGGCCATCAAGGGTATTGTTTCCAGTGTCACAAGTAAGCAACCTAAAACACAAGAATTCAAAATAACTTTATAGAGGAATAATTTATGAAAGTTGACAGAAGAAGCTTCTTGGGATTGGGACTTGGCGCAGCTGCCGGTATAACGGTTTCACCCATGATGCTGAAAATAATGGATGATTCTTCCATCCTGACACAGACAACTAAAACGTGGCCATGGGCATTAGATCATCCTCCCTTTGATGGAGAAGTAAGCTATGAAAGTTCGGTTTGCAGTCTTTGTCCTGGAAGCTGTGGTATCAGCGTCAGGAAAATAGATGACAGACCTGTAAAAATAGAAGGTCTTGCAGATTACCCTATTAATGATGGGGGTGCATGCCTTCATGGAATTGCCGGACTTCAATATTTATATGACCCTGCAAGGGTTAAAACCCCTTTGAAAAAGAATGGTGATAAATTTGAAGAAATATCCTGGGATGATGCCATTGCACTTGTTGCAGGCAAACTTTCCGATATCAGGAAAAGCGGATCTCCTGAAAAACTTGCCTGCATTGCAGACAAGGGTCAAGGATCAGTTTCAGGATTATTTAAACGATTGCTTAAAACCTTTGGTTCCCCTAATTTTTATACAATGCCAAGCCTTGAATCCTATCTGGAAGTAACAGCAGCAGCATTGCATGGAGAAGGAAAGACCATCGGTTTTGATCTTGAAAATGCCAATTTTGTTTTAAGTTTTGGTGCAGGGATTATTGAAGGCTGGGGATCACCTGTAAATTGTTTTAAAGCAAATGCATCACGAAAAGACAGACACGCAAAACTTTATCAAATTGAACCCCGTTTATCCAACACTGCAGCGAATGCAGATAAATGGATTCCCATCAAACCGGGAACCCAGGCAGATTTGGCTTTAGGGATGTGTGCGGTTATATTAAAAAATAACCTTTTTAACAGCATGGCAACAGGCTTTACTGGATTCAGCAAACTTACGGCGATGCTTCAAAAAGAATATTCGCCTTCTAAAACTTCTGAAATTACTGGTGTAAAAGCTGCTGATATTGAGAAAATGGCCATCTCGTTTGCAAAAGCGAAAATGCCGCTTGCTGTATTTGGAAAAGGTAGAGGCGATGGTGCTCAAAGCTTGAAAGAAATGGCAGCTGTCCATACATTGAACTGTCTGGTAGGCAATATTAATAAAAAAGGCGGTGCCTTTATTCTCCCGAAAAATGACTATCTTGAATTCCCGGGAGAATCAATGGACAATACTGCTCGAAAAGGTTTTTCAAAAGCTAAAACAGGGCGCTATGTAAACCAGCTGGTTGAAAAAGTAAATGCATCATCAAAACCAGTTGTCGAAGCACTGTTTGTTTACAATTCAAATCCTTGTTATGCCTTGCATAACCCTAAAAGTGTTAAAGAGGCAATAGGGAAAATACCCTTTGTTGTTAGCTTTTCTTCATATCTTGATGAAACAGCCATGGAAGCGGATATTGTTCTGCCAAGTCATACTTTTGTAGAACGACTTGAAGATGTCCCCTCTGGAGCAGGGCTTGCAAAAACTGTTGTAGGGCTTACAAAACCGGTGATTGAGCCTGTATTTGATACAAAAAACCCCGGTGATGCTGTTATCTCAATAGCAAAAGCGCTCGAAGGAAGCATCGCAGAAAACTTTGAATGGGAATCTTATGAAGAATGTCTGGAAAATGTGACATCGGGTATCTGGGATTCATTGTCTGAAGATGGTGTTGCAGTTATCTCAGAAGGTGTGCCTTCAGGATTTGTCAATGTTAACATTTCTTTTATTGCGAATAATCCAGTAACCATTCAGGCTCAAGGAGATTATGATCTCACACTGATTCCCATTGATAATATGAGATTGATCAGCGCTGGAACTGCTGCGTCACCATTTGCTATAAAAACGGTTGCAGATACTGTTTTAAAGGGCACTGATATTGTTGTCGAGATTAACCCATTGACTGCCAAAGGCTTAAAAGACAAAGGCTTTGCAACATTGACAACACCTATGGGTACTGCTCGCGTGAAAGTGAACTTAAACGAAGGCATGATGCCAGGTGTAATTGGAATGGTGGAAGGCCTGGGCCACACCTTTGACAATAAATTTGTGTCAAATAAAGGTGTAAATGTAAACGACCTGATTGGCCCGGTAATTGAATCTGGTTCAGGACTGGATGCTGCCTTTGGAATTAAAGCAAAAATTTCCTAGGCCTAAATTATAGGATAAATTGTTAAAGAGGTTTTTAATGAAACAAGAACATAATAAAGCACATAAGTTCGGAATGGTCATTGATCTGGACAAATGCACAGGATGCGGTTCCTGCATGGTTTCGTGCATGTCTGAGAATAATGTTCCGTTTAAGGACGATGAATCCGACAAAAAGAAAAGTATCACCTGGATGCGTGTTTATAAATTAACCAATGGTAAATCCTTTCCTGATACTGAGATTGTATATATGCCAAGACCTTGTCAGCACTGCGGCGGAAAAGGAGACCATGGTCATTCACCCTGTGTCTCTGTCTGTCCTGCAACTGCAACAGACTATGGTTATGATACAGGAATTGTCAGCCAGATTTATACACGCTGTTTTGGATGCCGATATTGCATGGGGGCATGTCCCTATCATGCCAGGTACTTTAATTGGTGGGATCCAAAATGGCCAGAAGGCATGGAAAAATACCTGAGTCCCGATGTATCTCCAAGAATGAGGGGAATCGTGGAAAAATGCAGTTTCTGCTACCATAGGTATCAGGCGGCAAGAGATCAGGCATATGCTGAAGGTGATAAGGATAATATCCCGGAAGAAAATTATCAGACAGCCTGTACCACAGCCTGTCCTGCCGGTGCCATTGTATTTGGAGATTTGAATAATCCTGAGCATAAAGTACACCAGATTGTTAAACCGGATCCCCACCCGGATCCCAGAAATAAACATGTTGTTGGAAAATCAAGAAATCCAAAAGTATTCAGACTTCTTGAAAGACTGGGTACCAATACAAAAGTCTATTATCTTTCCGACCGGGAATGGGTAAGAAAGCAAGGGGATAATTATCTGGAAGGTGAATGGGATAAAATCAAGAATCATCATGGAGATACATCCCATGGTTAAGACATTCAAAATCTTATTTAGGAGTGAATAAATATGGATTCTGCATTAATACCTGAAGGTGCAAAACGTTGCTCATTTCCAAAGTTTTACATGGGAATTGCCGTCGTTGGTGCCGTCGTACTTTGGGGCCTTTTGGCCTGGGGTCTCATCTATTGGAAGGGTCTGAACCAGACCAATATGAATGATTACTACGGGTTTGCCCTATGGATCTGGGCTGATTTGGCTGTCATTGCTGTTGGTGGTGGTGCCTTTTTTACAGGTCTATTAAAATATATTTTTAAAATTGACGAACTGAAAAATATTATAAATTTTGCCGTTATTATCGGTTTTATTTGTTATAGTTCTGCCTTATTAATTCTTGCTATTGATATTGGGCAGCCTCTTCGGGGCTGGTTTATTTTCTGGCATGCCAATGTCCACTCAATGCTGACAGAGGTCGCTTTTTGTCTGTCATTTTATTTTGCGGTTTTGACTATTGAGTTTATACCCAATATTCTAGAAAATAGACAGGCTAATAAGGTGTCGTTCTTTCACCACCTTGCCCATAATATGCATGGTATAATGGTGATTTTTGCCGCAACTGGCGCTGCTCTTTCCTTTTTTCATCAAGGCTCTTTGGGTGGTGTTGCCGGCGTTATGTTTGGACGCCCCTTTTCTTTCAGGGAACATTTGAATATCTGGCCATACACTTTCTTTTTGTTTACTTGGTCAGCCGCTGCATTTTGGCCGTGTTTTACCTTGCTGGTTACCAAAATTACTGAAACCATTACTGGTAAAAAACTTGTGGGTGATAAAACTGTCCATCTATTATCTAAAATTGCTGGTTGGATGATTACATCATATATCATTGCCAAGATCATTGATACCATTTACTGGGCAACAGTGACTGCACCCAGCCTTGGTTTTAAATGGACTCATTTTTATTCAAACAATGCCTTATACGGTAAATGGATGTTGTTCACCGAGTTAATTTTGTGCGGTGTTTTGCCTGGTGTCCTGCTGATTATGAAATCCACTAGGGAAAATTCGAAATTAAGGCTCTTGGCCATTATTCTTGGTGTGATCGGCGTTTGCCTAAACAGATGGGTCATGGTACTTCAGGTCATGGCAGTTCCTGTCATGCCTTTTGATACCTGGGCACTATATATCCCCAGTTGGCAGGAAATGGCTACAACTATTCTGCCTGTGGCATATGGAATTATATTGATCGCATTAACGTATAGGTATCTGCCGGTATTTCCCCAGGAACAAGAACTCAATTATCCGGTGGAAGAAGAGGCAGTTGATGAGCCAGTTGTGGCACCCGCAGCAGAACCAGTGGCTGCAACCGAATAAAATATAAAGGAGAACAACTATGTTACCATTTTGTTTTGAATGGGTATGGGACCTTGGACATGTTTTATTTATAGGTGGATTGCTTTTTGCCCCCATAGGAATTCTGGGTGCTGGTTTAACATATTGTGCAGTAAAAGCTGCTTATGAAACTATAAATGATAGTGGAGAGTCTCATCATTAGAGATGTGATTAGATAACGTTTAACGTTTAATAAAGCGCATTTCAGGGGTATACTTGAAATGCGCTTTTTTGTTTTTATAAATATATATGTAAAAATCAATGGCTAATTTAAAAGGACATATTGAACGGGTAACTTTTTCCAGTGAAGAGAATGCATTTGCTGTTTGTAAACTCAAAGTGAAGGGTGAAAAAAATCTTGTAACCATAGTGGGGAATATGGTGAACCCCGTTCCTGGAGAATTTGTTGAATTGAAGGGGAAATGGACAACCCATCCAAAATTTGGGAATCAATTACAGATTAACAACTATAAAACCCTTGTTCCAGCCACATCGTTTGGTATTCAAAAGTATTTAGGCTCAGGGCTGATTAAAGGGATTGGTCCTGTAATGGCCAAACGAATTGTTAAAAAGTTTGGTATAAAATCACTGGATATTATTGAAAATTCAATTGAAAAGCTTTCACAAGTTGAGGGTATTGGTAAAAAAAGAGTCGAAATGATTGCCTCTGCCTGGGATGAGCAAAAAGAAGTCAGGTCAGTTATGCTTTTTTTGCAGTCTCATGGTGTCAGCACCGCCTATGCAGCCAAGATATTTAAAACATATGGCCAGGATTCTATTCATATTGTTAAAGAAAATCCTTACAGGCTTGCCAGGGATATTTTTGGTATCGGTTTTATAACCGCTGACAGTATTGCAGAAAAGTTAGGTATGGAAAAAACTGCTCCCGAACGTATTGAGGCAGGGCTTGAGTATGTATTGCATCAGCTTTCTGATGAAGGTCATGTTTGTTATCCGTATAATGAATTGTGTCAGAAAATAATAGACATTTTGGAAGTAGACAAAGATCTCGTATTAAAAGGGATAGGGGATTCATTTTCTGCAGACCGAATTGTGATTGAAGATATCAATGAGACTATTGAAGGATTTGAAGAAAATCAAAAAATTGTTTTTCTAAAGAAATTTCATATTTGTGAAATAGGTATTACCAAAAATCTTAGACGGCTTAAAACATCTTCTAAAAGTGTCCGGCAAATTAATACTTTAAAAGCCCTTGAATGGATTAAAGGTCAAATAAAGATAACGCTTGCTCAAAAGCAGGGAGAGGCTGTTAAATCATCTTTAGATGAAAAAGTACTGATTATCACGGGGGGGCCAGGTACAGGAAAAACAACCATAATTAATGCCATTATAAAAATATTTAAAAAAGCAGGGGCAAAGATTCTTTTGGCCGCACCCACAGGCAGGGCAGCTAAAAGAATGAGTGAAGCCACATGGGAGAGAGCTCAAACCATACACAGAATGCTTGATTATTCTATGAAGCAAGCAGGATTTAAAAAGAATAATAAAAATCCCTTAAAATGTGATGTGTTGATTATTGATGAAGCATCCATGATTGATACCGTTCTAATGCATCATCTGTTAAAAGCCGTTCCCCATAATGCCACCCTTATTTTTGTCGGGGATGTTAATCAACTGCCTTCAGTGGGTCCGGGAAATGTATTAAACGATCTAATTGTTTCAAAGGCCTTTAGCGTAGTGACTTTAGATACCATTTTCAGGCAGGCCAAAAAGAGCTTGATTATTGTTAATGCGCACAGGATCAATAAGGGGATGTTTCCTGCTGTTGCCAATCAGGATAAGAAAAGTAATTTTTATTTTATTCAAAAAGAAGCCCCGGAAGAGGTTTTAAGCACCATCATCGATTTGGTTCAAAAAAGAATACCCAATAGATTTGGCTGTCATCCAGTCGATGATATTCAGGTGCTAACCCCTATGCATAGAGGTATTGTTGGAGCAAGCAACCTTAATAATGAGCTTCAAAAAATTTTGAATACAAATAAAATTGCCATTCAAAGGGGTAACAGGGAATTTAGAGTTTCAGATAAAGTGATGCAAATCAAAAATAATTATGACAAGCATACGTATAATGGCGATATCGGTCGAATTATAGATATCAATTTTGTTGATCAAAAAGTGCTGCTCAATTTTGATGGACGACAGATAGACTATGATTTTTCATCCCTTGATGAACTTGTTCATGCCTATGCTGTTTCTGTCCACAAATCTCAAGGATCAGAGTATCCTGTCGTAATTATACCAATTGTAACACAGCATTATATTCTTTTACAAAGAAATCTGATTTATACGGCAATAACCCGGGGAAAGAGACTGGTTGTGCTTGTAGGGACTAAAAAAGCCCTTGCTATGGCCATCAATACAGTAAAATCATCTCTGCGCCATACTCGTCTCATGCATCGGTTGAAGCAATAAAGTAACCCGTTAAACTTTTTTTCCTGTATTCTAAGAATCAGCCCAATTTTTATTATGTTGCAAATCAAATCCTTAAGGCAGGAACAAGAGTTGTCAGTACAGATTGGGCAAACTGGTTCACCTCATTGAACTTAATGCCCAGTCTGATTTGGTAAGCCTGCTTCTGCGTACTCCTGGTATCACCACTTATAGCTAAGGTCTCAAGATCTCCGTAGGGAAAAAACAATGTAATTTTCTGGTCATTTATATTTTTCCATAATTTGAAATAATCAATGGAGCAAAGGCAGCCTTTAGGACTGATATTGGTAACAGTCCCCTGGATTTGTTTATTTCCGATTTTAACCCCAACGGGTATAAAGCAGTCCACTCTTTTTTCGCTCCTGATATTACATGATTCCACCATTTCAGGATATTTTAAAAACACAAGGTGATCGGGTTGTTGTAATACAGAAATTATAACACTTGAAAAATTAAATATATCTTCAAGATTTATATATTTGACCAAAACCTGATCTTCCTTAAAAAGCTTTGTAGCAGCAGGTTCAACTTCTGAAATGTCCACAATAAGATAGTTTCCAACCTTCATACCCACAAGTTTTCCAGAAAAGGATTTTAGTTTGCCGCTGGTTTCAATGAGCAGAGAAGTTCCAAGTTCAATAAAAAGACGCTGGCTTAAATCGATGTGGTGTTGATCTGTATTATCCATATTTATCTGCTCCCCTTTCGGAATAGGATTACTTTAACA
>JAAEKY010000168.1 GCA_024227235.1 Desulfobacteraceae bacterium
CATCGGATTTCAAATGAACTCCTGATTTTTGACCTGCACATCCGGAAAAAACGATAGCGGAAGCCATGATAAAAATAAGCGTTGCTCGGTTGAAGTAATTTTTGATCATAGTGGTCCTCATTTTTATGCTCCAGGCGGTTTCTGAAGTTTAATTTCTCTTTGCTGGATTGTATATTCACCCAGAAAATTTTCAACATCCTCTTCAATTACAAAACTGCTTTTTTCTATTTTAATAACCCTACCCGAGTTAAGACCGACATAGGTACCGACTGTCAGTATATATCCTTTCCCGGTTGCATCCTCAACAAGAGCGCGATTGCCTTTTGCCATAAGAATGATGGCAACCAGTTTAAGCTGATCTATTCCAATTTTCTCAAGGGGTGTTTTCGGCTCTCGTTTAATTCTTTTGGTTTTACCTGTTTTGTCAACTTTCAGATTTACATTTTCATCTTTAAAAAGCGGTGTAAAAGGATCCAATCGCTTTTTTGGATCATAAATCCGATCATCAGAAGCGGCAACTTCTTTTTTGACTTCCGCTCCCTTTTTCTCTATTTCTTTTTTAACCGCGTCCTTAACAGGCTGTTCGGTTTTTTGTTTATCTTTTGATTTGGCGCTATTATCACTGATTGGAATTTTCTTGGAGATCACAGACACTTTCTTTGCTTGCCGTTCTTTCTTTTCATCACAGGCAACGACAAGCAACAATAGCGCCATAATTGCAACAATATGAAAGGTTAAGGCAAATTGCTTTTTCATGGTTTATGACTTTTTCCCTCTGCGTTTGGATTTCTTATTTGCTTTCTTGTTTGCTTCTATAAATTTATAGGTGACAGCCGTACACGAAGTTGTTAATGTACTGTTTTTTTTATCGGGTTTAATTCGTATGTTGGTTATATTAACAATACGAGACAGCTTGGAAACCTTTTCAAAAAAAGTGGCAACGCTATGATAGCTTCCCGTCACTTTCATGGCTACTGGAATTTCCGCATAAAATTCTTTATTAATTTCCGGCTTGGGCTGAAACAGCATAAAGTTCAACCCTGAATCTTTACCGGACTGGGAAATTGAAGCAAGCAAAGATGGAATTTCTTCTTTCTCGGGAAGCTGGCGCGTCACCAGCTTGAATTGCTCTTCGGCATCCTTCATATCGTTGCGGTATTTATTAAGTTGCCGGGCATTTCGTTTGGCTTTTTCAAGTTGTTGCTCAACTCTAACAAGCGATTTTTTCAGCTGATCAATTTTCTTATATTTCGGCAAATAAGAAAAATACACAAAAGCCCCGACGATGATGACGATAAGACCAACCCATATGGAAATTCTTTGAAGCTTTGTGAGCTGCTCAATTTTCTCAAAGAGAGGGCCGATTGAACTCTTGGCTGTCGTATTTTTTGCCTTTTTCATTTACCCTTTGCCTTGCTGTCACTTGAGTTAGTATTCGGCGGTATATGCTTAAAAGTGATATCAAATTTTTTCAAATTCAACTTCTCTTTTAATGAGTCATCATGCTTGATGGATAATAATTTTACTTCCTTGTACTTTTTTGATTTATTGAGACGTGTCATAAAATCGGCTATGGTCTGATTATCAACAGCCTTTCCACTGGTTTTCAAAATAGAGCCCTTATCTTCCAGCAAGGTGAGCCACATCCGTTTTTCAACAACAAGTCTTGATATATTATCGAGTGTCAATACTGGACCTTCTCTATTTAAATCAAGGGATTCAATGACGGCAATTTTCTTATTTAAAGTGGCTAATTTTTTCTTAATTTCTGCAATTTCTTTATTGATCTTATTGTATTTTTCTACCTGTGCTTTGGTATCACTTATTTTTTTATCCAATTGTTTAATTTTGTTGCTCAAGCTGAAACTGACCCAAACAACAACAATTGATACCAAAACGATTGACAGTAAAAAAATCGATAGCTGCCGTCTTACATTTTCTTTTTTTCGCGCCGCTCGAAACGGCAATAAATTGATTCGTATCATTTATCGTCGACTTTTCTTGTTGCTAGCCCCATACTGATGGAAGCTTGTGGAGCTATTCGTTCGAGAAACTCAACATCAAAACGGTTATCATCTATAAATAAAACTTCAAATGGGTTTATCGTATTGACCAAAGCTGATGTTTCAACCGAAAGCAGTTGCCGGAACTCTTTAATATTCCCGCCACCACCACTTAAAATTATGTTTTTAATCTGATCATCCGGATAGGTGGAATAGAAAAAGTCAAGGGCCCTTCTAATTTCCGTACACCAGTCTGAAACCACAGATGAAATAATATCCGTAAGATCACCAGGTGTAATTTTATCGGTATTACCACCAAATTTGATCTGTTCGGCTTCTTCAATTGAACAATCGGTAAGCGATGCAATCTTCTGGTTTATTTGCCCACACCCCAGAGACACATCTCGCATAAACACAGATGATGTGCCTTTCAATATATTAAGGGATGTTTTGCTCGACCCGATATCAATAAGGGCAATATTCTCTCCCTCTTTTGGCGCATAATTAAATTCGTAAATATTTTGCAGCGCAAAAGCATCCACATCTATGATGCATGGATTCAATCCGGCCATCTGGGTAAGATTGATGTAATCGTTGACCATCTCTTTTTTGGCGGCAACAAGCAGAACATTCATCTGGTTCGGATTGTTCTCATTTTCACCTAATATTTGAAAATCAAGATTAACATCACTGATATCAAACGGGATATATTGTTCCGCTTCAAACTGAATGGTTTCCTGAAGTTTATCCTCGGACATGGTCTGGACATTAATCTTTTTGACAATTACAGAATAGCCGCCAATGGAAACTGCAACATTGTGTTCCTTAATATTATAGGTCTTAAACAACTGACGGATAGAATCGGCAACAGATTCCGGATCTTTAATGGCGCCATCCTCAATGAGTCCGGGTGCAATATCAATCATCCCGAATTTCTCAAGCGCCTGACCTTTTTTGCCATCTGAAATTTCAGCAGCTTTTATGGTTCTGGATCCAATGTCAAGGCCAACAAGGCGGTCTTTTTTCCCAAATAACATAATATGCTCTTAATTAATTGAAAATTTTATCTTTATCCGCAAGGCTGTACCCTAAGGCCAGCAGTATTTTTCTTTTTGTTTCCATACGACAAGGTTTACCCTGTTCAATCCGGGTTATCGTAATGGGAGATACATTTGCCTCTCTGGCGAGCTCTGATTTGCTCATCAGAAGGGACTCTCGAACTTCTTTCAACGAATTTTTTCCCATTTCCACTGTTTTCTCTCAGCCGCATGCAAACTGCAATTTTGATGACTTATAAAACGCTTTGAATATGAAAACTAAAACTGGATTTTCTTACCATGGCACCAATTGTTGACGCAATATTTAGGCATGTCAAGCAAAATTATATATAAATTATATCTAATTATATCTAGTTAGACTATATTGTGCTTTATTTTATAAAATTACCACATATTGTATACAACAATTGGGTATAATTTGATATTTTTTTGTGATTTTCCATTTCTCATTGCTTAGAGCCGTTTTTATGGATCACTTGAAAATCAATATAAACATTACGATATGACGTTCCATCCTTACCATGAAGAAATCATTTTTAGCCATTTCGAAATTCGGTATTCTTGACAAGCGCAATTGGTTTCCCTATAGAAATTCAAGAAATAGATTCAGTTTTCAAATACATATATCATTTTAATTCAAGCAGTGATAAAAAGATTTAGTGTTTTTCTTACTGATACATATCGGATGAACAGCTCTATAACTTTAATATAATTATTCCATAGAAAGTTTAATACGGAACCATGCATAAAAGGTCGGTACCTGAAAAATCAAAACCTTTTAGACTTGTAAAATATTTCACGTTTATCAGTCTGGTTGTCATTTTTACAGGCACCGTTGTCCTTACCATTCTAAATACCCACTGGGTCCGATCAATGCAGTATAAAAAGAGCGAAGATTACGCGCTTCTTCTAATCGAGAATCTGAACCATCAGGTTTTTTTGCAGTTCATCCTCCCCGTGGGATTAAAATACGGCAAAATCGAACTGCGAAACAAAAACCAGTTTGAACGGATGGACAGTGTGGTCAGAACTACACTTCACAGTTTCAAAGTCGATATGGTCAACATTTATAGCGTTAAGGATATCATCGCCTACAGTTTCTCCCAGGAGCTGGTGGGGCTTGAAAACAAAGGAGGCACCTTTTATCAAAATGCGCTGAAAGGGCATTCCGCATCAAAACTTGAGCAAAAAGGAAGCTTCTGGGAAATCTTTCTGGGCATACCCAAAGATGTAAAAATCGTGACCTTTGCACCTTTGCGGGCTGAAA
>JAAEKY010000169.1 GCA_024227235.1 Desulfobacteraceae bacterium
CAGGGGCATCTTTTTTTATTAAACGGGCCGCCTCCACATATTCCATGATACCTTTATCAATCAACAATCTAGCGATTAACAGAAAAGATATTTTGGGAGGAAGCAATGCAGTTTTATAAAAATTAAGATCAACGCCACTCCCATTAATTAAAACACCTTTCCCTGTTGCTTTAATTATATTAAGCCGCCGAAACAAGCTTAGATCATCCTTGTTCTGGAAAAAGACATATTTATTAACTTTCAATCCAAAGCGATACAGGAGCTGAACAATCTTACCGATTACACGGTTCTTTATTTTTTCCCCAATAAAGGCATATCCTAATCCGGTAATCATTGAATAAATATTTGGAACACCTGCTATTTTTGCAGCAATGGAACCATAAATCACCGGTTTAACCGTATAGCTCAGTACAATATCAGGCTGAATCCTCTTAAACAATTTAAATAAACCAATCAGTGTTAAAAAATCCTGAAATGGATTCATACCGGTTCGATTTATTCTAATGTCTTGATATTGAACACCCATTTTTGCTAATTGATTTTTTATTTCTGCTCCGGCTTTGGGCACACAAGCAAAAACTATGTGTCCATGATCCACCATTTCTTTCAATAAAGGGCCCCGAAAGTCTATAACAGATTCTGAAAAACTGCGAATCATTGCGATCTGAGCCATATTTTTTTTCTTCTTCTAACCAGGCCTGAAACATTAATATATTCCAAATATGATATTGATAATTATTTTGGCCAGAAAGATGTGCCGACCATGTATTAGAGACGAATTCTGAATTAAAATATCCTTGTGCTCTCAATGTGTCAGGAGATAATAAATCGCTGGCCCACTCAAACAATTCATGTCTCAACCAGGTGTCTAAAGGAATACCAAACCCAGACTTTGGCCGATTAACCAATTGTTCCGGGATATATTTATATAATAATTGTTTAAGAATAATTTTCCCTTCATGTCTGCTGATTTTTGCGTTAAGCGGAATCTGCCAAGAGAATTCAACCACATCACGATCCAGGAATGGTGCCCTTGCTTCTAAGCTTGCACCCATGCTCGAACGATCTACTTTGGTTAAAATATCATCAGGCAGATAGGTTAACATATCCATCATCTGCATTAGGTGTGTAAAGTCCTCAGTATTGAACCAATCATCGAAACTATTCAAAACTGTTTTGGGTTCATATGCATTAATCATCACTTCTTTGGGATTTTTCCACCAGGAAGTCAAATCATAATAAAATTGTTTTCTGTCCTTTACGTTCAATACCGCTGACAGCTTTGAAAGCTTGTCTCCCGGCATAGTTTGACGATATTTCTCAGGCAAAACTGATCCCATTTTTGAAAAAAGGTTATTCCATGTTTCCGGAGAAAATGTATTGATCAAACCCGCTGTTCCTTTTCTTAAAAAAGAAGGAAACCGGTTCATTTTTTCAAATAAATGCCTCCCCCAAAAATGCCGGTTATACCCGGCAAACATTTCATCCCCGCCATCTCCAGACAATGCAACGGTGACATGATTTCTTGTCATCTTTGATACCAAATATGTCGGAATTTGAGAAGAATCCGCAAAAGGTTCATCAAACAAACGAGGCAATTTTGGAATAACCTCAAGGGCCTGTTCTGGACTTACAAATAATTCAGTGTGATCTGTTCTGAGGTGGGCTGCTATCTTTCGGGCAGAATCCGCTTCATCATATGTTTTGGATTCAAATCCAATCGTAAATGTCTTTACAGGTTTTGAACTGATTTTCTGCATCAATGCGACAATCAGAGAAGAATCGATTCCACCAGATAAAAAAGCACCCAATGGAACGTCTGAAATCATTCGTCGTGAAACCGCTTTTAGTAAAATATCCTCAAGAGTATTCTCCAAATCTGCATGTGAACCAATGAATTGATTTTGTATCCCCTGAACTGCAATTTGATTTAAATCCCAGTATTTTTTTACTTTTGCCAAACACTGTTGCCTGATATCATCCAAGCTAATTCGGCAGAAACTTCCCGGTAAAAGTTTATGGATCCCTTTATAAATTGAATATGGTGCAGGGATGTAGCTATGCCGCAACAACAATGAAACAACGTTTCTATCAATATCCGGTTTGAATTTTGGATGTGCTTTAAGCGCTTTCAGCTCAGAGGCAAAAAAAAGAATCTTATTATTGAATCCGTAATATAATGGTTTTTTACCCATTGGGTCCCGGACCAGAAATAATGATCTTTCCTGATGATCCCAAAGAGCAAAGGCAAACATTCCATTCAAACAATCAAGTGTCTTTTCAACTCCCCATGTTTCAATGGCGGCAAGCAAAACCTCTGTATCCGAGTTTCCCCGCCATTTTATATCCTCAAACGCCTTGTTTGCGCGTATGTCTTGAAAATTATAGATTTCACCGTTAAATACAATCGTATACCTGCCTGAAATGGAATGCATGGGCTGGTGACCTTCACAGGATAAGTCTATAATGGAAAGCCGTCTGTGGGCCAGGCCAATGCCTGAAGAATTGTCATACCAGGTCCCTGCATCATCCGGCCCACGATGGGCCATTTGATCAGCCATAGACCCCAGCACAACTTGGGGATGATTCATATACTCTGACTGACAAAAGAATCCAGCAATCCCACACATTTTCTATAACAATCCTTGCGGTATAAAAAAAAGTTTATTCAGACCTTGCACCATTAATTTTTCCTTTGCAGATTGGAGCAACCAGTTTCTGCCCTCCCCGTCTGATAAATTTAAGGCAGGCAAACAACATGGCGGATATAATTAAAAGCTTATCCGGCAGACTGTACACTCTACTGCTTAACAGATCAAAAAACCCTTTCATGTTACCTTTTTGCATTTGCCATAATTTTGAGCTCAATGATCCTTCCTGGGTTAAATAGTCATGTTTAAAGGTAAAGGTCAGCGGGTATTTAAGTTTAATAGCAGGAAAATCATGAGCAATACGAATCCAAAGATGATAATCCTCGGCATATTTGAGATTTTCATTAAATAAATAATGTTTAATGGTTTTATGAAGGATCACACTGGGAGTGGCAAAAGGCGTTTTAAACAAAATCAGGGGCCAATCGATTGTTTCAACTTCACAATCGGCAGGGATTGGCTTTAACCGATGCGATAAAAATTCTTTTTGTGTCAAAATGCTATGCTCGGTTCCACAAAAGAGAGCATGATATTTTTTCATCTGCGCTATTTGAAAATCAATTTTTGATGCATGCCATGCATCATCCGAATCTAAGAATGCGATATATTCGCCTTTTGCAATTTTTAGCCCTTGATTCCTGGAATAAGCAGGGCCTTTGTTTATTCGATTTTTTAGAAACTGTATATTTGTGATATTTTCAGTTTTAATAAGATTTTCAATAGCTGAAATCGTCCCATCACAGCTTGCATCATCAATGATAATAATTTGCGCCCCGTTGGAATTGAAGAAGGGGGCTAAGGTTATTTTTATTCTGTTGATATGCTTTTCAGAATTATGAACGGGTATGATGATACTTAAATCCATTAAATCACAATTCAATTTGATTTGATTAACGTGGGGATGAAAATATTCGATCTTATTTATCTACAAATGGGGCAAACCGCGCCTTTACGACATCAAACACTTTGCTGTTAACGATCTTTCTAAAAATAGAATTTAAAACAACATTCGTACTTAAATATCCTCTTAGAACTCTGGCCATTATATTCATGAACGGTAATCTTCCCTTATACACATTATAAGGAAAAATTAAGAATTGGTATTGAATCTGATTTTTTGAAAATCCAGGCATATTTAAAACACTTTTTTTTCTCTCCATAAAATTATTTTGAAATTTTTCAAGATTTAAAAAGCCTTCATCAATAGCCATTTTATACAAATCAGTACCCGGATAAGGATAATAGATTGACAGAAAAACATCCCGGGGATTACAAGCTCTTGCACACTCAATGGTTTTGTAGAAGTCAGATTGAGTTTCTCCCGGGATACCCAAAAGTGCATAGAGATTAATATGGATTCCCATTTGCTCTGCCAACTTGCAAAATGCAATCATTTCTTCATTGCTATATTTAGGTCTTCTAAGAACTGTATTTCTGAGGTGTTCAGAGCCCGACTCTAAGCCAAGGTTAACAAAATCAAAATTGGCATCCTTTAAATTTTTTAGGAACTGCTCATCTTCAACAACTTTTTTATTTAAAGATATATTTGCGCCAAACTTAATTTTTTCTATTCGGTTGTGATTAAATACTTTTAACGCCTCACAAAATTTTGCAGCATATTTCAAGTTGACTGAAAAGGTTTCAACTTCAAAGAACACACTTTTAATCAATGGATTTTCTTCAAGTATTGCTTCCATTTCATTAATAATATTTTCAGGGGATCGATACCTGACATACCGCCCGGAAGAGATTCTGGCCAGGGCATGATTTGAACAATAACTGCACTTGTTCGGGCACCCTCTGCCGATTAAAATGGTTGGCATCCTGTTCTTATCAAAAATCCATGGCTCCCACATTTTCCGATTGATGAACGGAAATGAATCAAGGTCTTTTACAAAATGGTTTTGAGAATTTCTTTCAACACCATTGCCAGTTTTATTTTTTATCCACAGATTATTAATGGAAGACGGATGTTTATTTTCAGAAATCTGTTGAGCATATTCAACAATAGCGGCTTCACCTTCACCCATACAAATCGCATCAAAACAATCCTTTTTTATTGTTTCTTCCGGATTTAAAGTCGCATGATGCCCCCCGATGATAATAGGGATTGAATCATCAATTTCCTTTATTGCCTTGGCTATTTTGCATATATACGGATATTGAGATGAGACTGCGGTCAGGCAAATCAAGCCGGGATTTTTCTTTTCAATAAGGTTTTTGAGCTGAAACTGTATTTTGGTTTTCGGCGTTGCTACAAATATTTCAACATCATTCCCGGCCTGTTTCAATGCAGTTGAGACATAAGAAAGTCCATAGGGAATTGTTGAAAAAGAAGATAACGGCTTTTCAACCGTTACAAAATCATCAAGAGAATAAACGCATATTATCTTCATTGAACAGTTCATTTGGGGTAATTCATAATCATTTTTTCATTTTTTATTTTAATAATGATCTGGATCAGATAGCAGTGACCAACGAAACAAATATCTCAGCTAAAAATTTAAAGCGTATACAATTTATTTAAAATTTAATTTGTGTCAATTAAATACTTTAGCCGCGGCATCAGGGAAATCACCATATTAAAAAAAATATTATCCTCTTTTAATAATTGCGCCCAGTGCCTGTTGCTTTTAGGCAAATCAGCAATAAATCTCTGTATTTCATTCTTTGGTAGTTTCAGTACATCATTTTTCTTGGAATCATATACATAGATATAATCATTGGTTTCAAACTTATGCCCAAATTTTGTATCTACTATTTCATCGTTAGAATATCTGAATCTTCTATTTAGAGGAGAAATAGAATAATAATTATTAGTTGCAAATTTAAATACCTGCATTGCGCTTGATGTTGAAAAAAATTCAATATGCGATAGATCTCCATATTGACTAAATTGATTATTACAAACGAATAATTGTTGATCCTTATTAAATTTTTGTATTTTACTATTGGTAGAAATATTATCAATAATTTGCAATTGCGTCTTGTTCCAATCTTTCCAGTGGTCTGATATCCCAAGCATAGAAAACAATAAAATTGCAAATAGAATCGTTGCTGTTTTTTTACTATTTAACAGCTTTAGAACAATGAATAAGGTGATAATAAAAGTTCCGTATATCGTAACTCTATTACCCAAATTAAATGCTATTTGAGGGTAGTATCCTGTTAAAGAAAAGATCCCAAATGCAAAAAGAACAATTAATATAAACGCGACTAACAAATGCATATTCACGGCTTCTTTTTGGGGTATAAAATATTTATAAAACAAGCAGACTATACATAGACCTAAAACGATTGAAGGTATCGAAAGTTGTAGAAAAGAATAATATATTTTAATCCAAAATGATGGCCCAATCGAAGCATCAATAAACGTAATTCCCTGTAAGACATATTGTTTCAATAGAACAGGCAGATGAAAATTATTTACACCTTTAACG
>JAAEKY010000170.1 GCA_024227235.1 Desulfobacteraceae bacterium
AAATGCTTTTTTTAAGAGATATTTTTCATCAAGTCCAAAAATTTTCCAATGAGCAGGTAGTTGTGCCGCAAAATCAATGATCCTATGGTCAAGAAACGGTACTCGTAATTCAACAGAATTTGCCATAGAAACACGATCTCCCTGAGATGAAAGTAGGTAATTTGACATAAATATATCCATCTCAAGCCATTGCGCCCGAGAAAATTGATCGCGTTCGGCAAAGTCCTCAGGAAGGCGTTTAAAAATATCGTTTACTGGATTATACTCAGTCAATCCATTTAGCACATCTTTGCTAAAAAATGTGGTGCATCTTTTAGTATTCTTCCAACGTTTTTGATGAGACATCAACGGATCGCACAGATCTTCAGGTGTTGCTGAAAAAAACTTTTGCAGAAAAGCCCTGTTCCGGTTCGGATTTTTAAAAATATATGGGTATAGTCGCTCCAGTAATAGTGGGCGGAATTTAGAATCAGGTTGGCGGGCCCAAAAAGCCCTGACCTTGGCTTCCTTAAAAATATTATATCCACCAAACACCTCGTCTGCTCCTTCCCCAGTTAAAACAACCTTAAAATTGTTCTCTCTAACAAATTTAGAGAGTACAAATAAAGGGACAGGACCCGTTCGCAAAAGTGGCTTTTCACAATGCCAGATAACCTTAGAAAAATTATCACAAACCTGTTGATTTGTAATACAGGTTTGATGATGATCAGTCCTGAGAAATTTAATCATCTCCGACTGATACACAGACTCATCAAAAGCTTTTTCCTCAAATCCCAACGAAAAAGTTTTAAGGTGGTTATTGAATTTTTTAGAAATAATTGAGGTTATAATTGATGAATCAAGTCCACCTGAAAGATAGGCTCCTACCGGTACGTCAGCCCTCAATCTCAGACGAACAGCATCTTTTAAAAGTTCACTGAGTTTATATGCGGCCTCTTCCTGAGTGCCTTTCCATTGCTGCTCAACAGAATAGTAAGGCAAACTCCAGAAAGGTTTTTGATTTAAAGAGCTCCCTTCTTTGATAACCATAAAATGACCGGGACAAAGCTCTTTAATATCATTAAAAATTGTTTGAGAACCAATGGTCGTCCAACAGGTGAAAATTTGCTTAAGTGAAACAAAATCTATTTGTCTTGAAGTCAGATTATCCATGAAAAGTGCCTTGATTTCAGACGCAAATGTGAATCTACCATTTTGAAAAGTGTAATAGAGAGGACAAATCCCTACCCGGTCTCTGGCAAGAAAAAGTTCTTTTTTTTTAAAATCCCAGATTGCAATGGCAAACTGACCATTTAATTCAGAAAGACATGCTGAACCGTTTTCTTCGTATAAGTGAAGAATGACTTCTGTGTCTGTTTGCGTTGTAAATTGATATCCTTTTTTCTCAAGCTCACTTCTTAATTCAATATAATTAAATACTTCTCCATTGTAAACTATCCATAGGCTGCCATCGTGATTGGAAATCGGTTGAGTTCCTTTTTCCAGACCAATGATACCCAGTCGGGAATGCCCCAAATGGATATCCTGATCATAATAGACACCCTTTTCTTCAGGACCTCTATGATTTAAGATAGATATCATCCTAAGAATCACATCTTCAGAAACATTATTTTGTGATAATAAATTAAATATTCCGGCAATGCCGCACATTTTGATTCAATTCGCTTTCTTGTTTTTACAGATATATTCTGAACAGCTAAGAAACTCATGATCCTTAAAAAAATCGATCAATGTTTTTAATTTAGCTTCTGTTTTATGAAGATTTATGTAATGCCTGAATTTAAATCCTGTTGATGCCTGTTCAACTCTGGGTTGTGAAGGGTCAAACTCCCATGGGTGTGCGTAAAATACAAATGCATTGTCTTTTTTTAGCACAGACTTCATCCCTATTTTGAAAAAAGTAAAAGGAGTTAGTCTGAAATACCCACCGCCGCCAAGGGGAACAACCTTTTTATTAATTTTAATATTACTGATCGGAAGTTCATAAAAATTGCTATTAATTTTATAGGCAGCATTCTTTTTTGTAACACCTGCCAAATCAAT
>JAAEKY010000171.1 GCA_024227235.1 Desulfobacteraceae bacterium
ACGCAGGAATTCCTGGAAGATTAGTCTGTCCAGTATTGACAAAGAACTGGGTGACCGGGAAAAGGAATACAAAACTTTAGTAAGTTTTAAGAAAAAGGAGGCTGGATCGTTTAATCATGTGGAAAATGTGATTATATCAGAACCAAGGAAGAATCAGAAAAGATACATCCGCGAACGTTTTTTCTTGGTATTTCTTTTTTGCTGCCTTTGCTTTTAATAACTGTGAGCTATACACACAGCCCCCTTGAGCTATTTGCATCAGATTTGGCGCGTCACATCGGGTCTGTCGGTGAAATAAGATAGTTCTATATGTTGACAAGTCAGGAGAATTGTCCCCCAAATATTTTCCTGGGAATTTTAAAAGAAAATCAAGTTTTAACTTGACAAACTTTGAGACACGTTTCTGGACACGTGACATGTGCGACGTGGGTTCTGATGGTACCATGGGAAAGCCCTTGAGTAGTAGATCAGTATAGGCACTGAAATTTTTCAATTTGCTTAAAAGACATAGGAGTTATGGC
>JAAEKY010000172.1 GCA_024227235.1 Desulfobacteraceae bacterium
AGTTAAAGGAATTGTTGAATCTCTTCTTAATCAGGAATTAGGTCATTATCTTGAGGAAAATCCGCAGGTTGCAAGAAAAATTATAGCCAAATCCGTTGATGCGGCGAGAGCCCGTGATGCAGCTAAAAGAGCCAGAGAACTTGCCAGAAAAAAAGGTACGCTTTTAGATTCGACATTACCCGGAAAACTGGCGGAATGCCAATATGCAGATCCTGCTGAAAGAGAATTATTTCTTGTAGAGGGAGATTCTGCAGGGGGCAGTGCTAAACAAGGAAGAGACAGACGGTTCCAGGCCATACTCCCCCTTAAGGGAAAAATATTAAATGTAGAAAAAGCAAGGTTTGATAAAATATTAAGAAGTGATGAAATAAAAAATATTATTACAGTTCTTGGGACCGGTGTTGGCAGTGAAGAGTATAACATTGAAAAAATCAGGTATCATAAAGTTGTGATCATGACGGATGCGGACGTAGATGGATCTCATATCAGAACACTTTTATTAACATTTTTTTACAGGCAGATGCCAGATCTGGTTTCCAAAGGATATCTCTATATAGCCCAACCACCACTTTTCAGGGTGGGATCGCGGAAAAGCGGTGTTTATCTTAAAAATGAAGATGAGTATTCTAATTATCTTATAAAAAGAATTGCCGGCCAGAAAGATATGTTTGTAAACAACAACAAAGAACCGCTTACCCAAGAGGAGTTTTATTCCCTTCTTGGTAATTTAACAGACTATTATGATGCAGTTAATCTGTTAAAGAAAAGAGATATGGATACAAAGCTTTTACTTGCTTTAATTAAACAGGGTGTAAAAGATAAGTTCTTTCTTGAAGAAAAACAAAATTTTATAACACTAGCACAGGATCTTAAAGAGATAGGATATGTTTCTGGAGAAATAGAGTATGATGAGGAAAGAAACATATATGAAATGGATGTTTATGCAGAAGAAGGAAAACCAGCTCTTTTAAGGGTAGGCAGAGAAATACTGGCCACAAATGATTACAAAAGAATGTTAAAGGGATATGAAAAGATTAAACACTTTGATAAGCCACCCTTTAACATTAGTGCGAAACAATCAGAGGCCAAGGTGAAAAAAGAACATATTTTTGATGAAACGCAAAGCCTTTTTGAATTTATCATGTCAGAAGCCAAAAAAGGTATTAATATTCAACGCTACAAAGGGTTGGGTGAAATGAATGCTGACCAGCTATGGGAAACCACAATGAATCCTGATAAGCGGAATATGCTACAGGTGGATATAGAAGATGCTGAAAAAGCAGATGAAATTTTTACTCTTCTGATGGGTGAAGAAGTTGAACCCAGAAGAAATTTTATTCAAAAACATGCGCTTGAGGTGTCCTCTTTGGACTATTAATAAAAAAACGTGGAAAATTTTAAATACGGGGTTATTTTTTAACCCCGTATTAATTTTTAAGACTCTATAAATCTATTAGAACACCCTAAAACGATTACATAAACACCCTGATTTGTTACATAAATATATTGTTTACAAGTCTTTAGAATTGTAACCTTAAAAAGGTTAATTGACTATAGTCTGAATCTGAATTATTATATAAATACGCTTCAAAAATAATTTCTTTACCATAAAATTTAAAAAAGGAGGTTATTATGAACAAGTCTATTTATAAATTAATCGATGAACAAATCAAACGCTGGGAAATAGGGAAAAGAGAGGAAAAACCCATTCAAGAAGTCATCAGCGCTGTCACCATCTCAAGAGAAGCAGGCAGCCAGGGATACGCGGTAGCCAAAGTGCTTTGTCAGGAAATAGGATTTGATCTTTTTCACAATGAAATTCTTGAGGCGATGATTGAAACCTCAAAAAACAGTCGGATATTGTTAGAAACTCTGGATGAAAGAAGTATGAATGTGGTTGATGATATTGTGTCCAATTTTGTAAATGAACACCATTTGTGGCCAGATGAATATTCAAAACTTTTGTTTAAGATACTAAGTACGATATCAAAACATGGAAATGCGGTTATTCTGGGCAGGGGTGCCAATTGTGTACTTCATGGGGAAAATATTCTCAGGGTAAGGATTGTAGCGCCAATGACGGCCAGAAGAGACTATATACAACACAGCCTTGATTTAAATACAGATGATGCGCAAAAACATATGGTCACCACAGATGCAAACAGAACTGCTTTTGTAAAAAGATATTTTAATTGCGATGCAAACAACGCATCAAATTATGATCTTGTTTTAAACACAGGAACACTGTCTGTTGAAAAAGCAGTACAAGTGATTAAATGCGCTATCAACTGATATTAAACCGTCATATTCTCCATGGCTTTTTTCATTTGACGAACAGCCTGTCTTAGCCGTTCTTCGTTCTCTACAAGCGCAAGCCTCAGATACCCTTCTCCTTCTTCACTGAAACCCGTACCAGGAGCAACAGCCACATTGGCTCTATCCATCATTTCAATGGCAAACTGCATGGCGCCCATTTTGATGAAAGGTTCTGGGATTTTTGCCCAGACAAACATACCGGCCTTGGGTTTTTCAATGTCCCAGCCGATTCTCTCAAGGCCCCTACAGAGGACATCTCTGCGTGTTTGATATATATTTGCCAGTTCAGGAATAGTATCATCACAATCTCTTAGGGCAATGATGCCGGCAACCTGGATAGCAGAAAAGATGCCATAGTCAAAATAGCCTTTGATATTTCCAAGGGCTTGAACAATCTGGGAGTTACCCACACAATACCCAATTCTCCACCCAGCCATGTTATAGGATTTTGAAAAAGATCCGAATTCAACACCGACATCTTTGGCCCCCTCTACTTCAAGAAAACTCGGGGCTTCATATCCGTCAAAAGTGATTTTAGAATAGGCAAAGTCATTGATGACCATAAATTTAAATCTTTTTGCAAGCTTTACTATTTCTTTGAAAAAATCCTTGTTTGTCACAACGCCTGTGGGATTGTGGGGGTAATTGAGCATAAGAACCTTGGGCTTTGGAAAACAGGATTCACAGATATTGATAATACGATCAAGAAATCCCTTTTCGGGTTCAATAGGGATTTTCATAACATTGGCTCCGGCAATAACAGCGGCATAGATGTGTACAGGAAATGCAGGCGCCGGTACAAGTACGGAATCTCCAGGACCCATAATGGCCAAGCACAAATGAGATATTCCCTCTTTGGAACCAATCGTGAAATATGTTTCTTTTTCAGAATCAAGATCAATATTGTAATGACGCTTATAATATTTTGTGATTTCTAATTTCAAATGGGGCATACCGGAACTTTCCGGGTACCGGTGTGATTTGGGGTCTTTTGCCACTTCGACAAGTTTTTCAATCACTGCATTCGGCGTGGGGTCCATTGGGTTTCCCATACCAAGATCAATAACATCATCCCCTTTTCGTCTTTTATCCATTTTCATCTTATTGATCATTCCGAATAAATAAGGGGGAAGTTGGTCCATGCGGCTGGCAAGACGAATAAAACTGTTATCTTCCAAAACAAAACTCCTCTTTGAAAATTAAATCCTATAATTATAAAAGAAGAACCATAGCAAATTTTTTATCCTTATGAAAATAAAAAAACGTATTGGTAAAATGATGCTGAAAAAAATTAATTGACAATGCATAATGATTTTGTGGACACGTGTCAGTGTATAATTGGGTCTATCATATAGAATTCCTGGAAATATTTTTTAGTTTATAAAACGGTTTCTTTTATTGTAGGGCCCTACCCTTTCAAGGGTTGTGAATCTGTGTTTATTCATCCTTAAATATAGAATGGTGTTTTGAAGGATCTTAATATTTATTAAACCGCATAAAAGGCTTTAACAAGGAGGATGGTCTATGGTTCTGTTCCGTAAGTATCAACATGAAAGAAGTTGCAACAGACCTTGAAAAGATGGTATTCAATCAAAGAGTTATAAATGGCAAAAATCTTTGATTACAGGTGATATATTCGGGCAACGATCAAGAATTACTAAAAGATAGTTTTAATCAATCCAATATCCAGAATACAAAAGAGGATATAGAAATTTTAGTTCCAAACGGAGAGGATCTTGCCAAAAAAATTTAAAACAGATGTCCTCATTATCGGTGGTGGCGTCACTGGAACAGGCCTTGCAAGGGATCTTGCTTTCAGAGGAATCTCATCTATTGTTATAGAAAAAGATACGATTAATGCCGGTGCTTCTGGAAGAAATCATGGCCTTCTTCACAGTGGTGCACGGTATGTGTCGTCTGACCCAGTATCTGCCTTGGAATGTAAAAAAGAAGGAGATATTTTAAAAAAGATCGCCCCTCATTGCATTGAAGAAACAGGCGGCCTTTATGTAGCCACTCAAGATGATAAACAAGAGTATATTTCCCTTTTCCCGAAGCTTTGTAAAAAGGCAGGTATTCCTTGTGAAAAATTGACAGTGAAAGAAGCCTTGGAACTGGAACCTGAGTTATCAAAAGAAATAGTGGCAGTCTTCAGGGTAGAAGATGCATCTGTTGACCCGTTTCATATCAGCCTCGAAAATATTAACCAGGCCATAGAACATGGCGCAAGGTATTTTAATCACTGTAAAGTCATAAAATTTTACACAGCATCACATGCAATACAAAAAGTTATAGCCAAGGATCTTGTAAACAGAAGAATATTTGAAATAAAAGCAGATATCATCGTAAATGCAGCGGGTGCTTGGTCTGGTGAAATAGCAAAATTGGCAGGGATTCATGTGGACATGATTTATTCCAAGGGAAGTTTATTGATTACCCATAACAGAATTACAAATCATGTAATTAATCGCTTGAGGACACCTACTGATGGAGATATCCTGGTTCCTGGCCGTACCGTTTCCATTTTTGGAACCACCTCTAATCGAATTGAGTCACTTGATGTAATTCGTCCGTCCATTAAAGAAACCGATCAATTGATAAAAGAGGCCAAGGCACTTGTACCACAACTTGAAAATGCACGATATATAAGGTCCTATGCTGGTGTTCGACCCTTACTGGGAAATAGCGATTCTGATGACGATCGGTCTGTTTCAAGGGGGTTTTCTCTCATGGATCACACCACTGATAATATTCATAATTTTATAACCATTACCGGCGGTAAAATGACAACGTTTCGACTGATGGCCCAAAAAGCAGCGGATCTGGTTTCAAAAAAACTGAAGAATACAACACCCTGTCAAACCGCAGTCATCCCTTTGAAATCTGAGGCGCCCAGCCAGATGACTGAGGCAGGGATGTCTTTCAGGGTTTGGGCAAAAAAGGGTAAAAAAGATAATATTACCATGTGTGAATGCGAAATGATTTCTAAAAATCAATTTAAAGAGTTGATATCCTGGCTTAAGAAAAATAAGAAAGGATCGGATCTCAATGCACTTCGTATTCATTCACGGCTGGGAAAAGGAGCGTGCCAAGGAACCTTTTGCAGCCAGAGAGTCACAGGGTTTATGTACGATGAAAATTATTTTAAAGACGATGAAGGGATTTATAATATTAAGGATTTGCTCCATGAACGATTTATTGGACAACGGTCTGTGCTGTGGGACGGTCAGCTTTCCCAGGCAGAACTGTGTGAGGCATTGTATTGTGGATTTTATGGGTTAGAACTTGAAAAATGAGAGGCGAATGGAATCTCTTCCTAAGATAGAAACAGATCTGTTAATTATTGGTTCAGGTATGGCAGGGATGTCTGCGGCACTTTTTGCAGCCAACCGAAAAATTAATACGGTTCTTTCTGGTGGAGCCGGTGGTTTTGAGTATTCAAGCGGCCTTCTGGATCTATGGGGGATGTCCCTGACTCAAAAAGGGAAGATGAGTAAGAAACCATGGGATATGTTAGAAAAAATTCATTATCAGACACCGGATCACCCATATGCAAAATTAAAAGAAGAGTGGTTAAAAAAAGCATTTTTTGAATTAACAACATCCTTAAAAAGCCACGGGCTGATTTATACAGGATATAATGCCTTAAATGTTCTTGTCATGACACCTTTTGGCACCCTTCGGCCTACTTACAGACTGCCCCAAACCATGTGGTCAAACGTTGAAGCCTTTAAGAAAAAAGAGCCCTGCCTGATTCTTGACTTTAAGGGATTAAGAGAGTTCTCTGCTGTTTTTTTTAAAGAGGTGATGAAAAAAGATTGGCATGATCTTAGAACGCAATGTATTGAATTTCCAGATACCCATTTGCGTTCTGAAATATTTACACCTTTTATAGCAAGAAGCCTGGAAATCGAACAGGTACAAGAAAAATTTTTAAAACAGGTAAAACCCCATTTAAGAGGAGAGTCTTATCTGGGACTTCCTGCTATCTTAGGGATTCATTCTTCAGAAAAAATTCTTAATACTCTGGAAAAAGAACTTGATGTGACGGTATTTGAAATTCCAACATCACCTATTTCTGTTCCGGGTATCAGGCTTAAGGAAACCATGATGAATGTCCTTGGGGGATCGAGCGTCACTCTACAGACAAATCAACGCGTAACAAAAGTTCTAAAAGCCTCAGAAAAAGGGTTTGAATGCCAATTGGGGTTAAATATAAATCCTGTTATTGTTCGATCAAAAGCGGTTTTGCTGGCAACAGGAAGGTTTCTTGGTAAAGGCCTTTACGCAGATCAAAAGAAGATCACCGAATCTTTGTTTAATCTTCCGGTCTATCAGCCAAAAACCAGAAGGCAGTGGTATAACCACGATTATTTTAACCCGGAGGGGCATAAGATTCATCAGGCTGGCATTGAAACAGATATGCTTTTAAGGCCTGTTGGGAAGAAAAGAGTACCTGTATACGATAATATGTTTGCTGCGGGCTCTATCCTGGCGCATCAGGATTGGATAAGAAGCAAGTGTGGTGCAGGGCTCTCCATTGGAACAAGTTTTCATGCCATCCAATCATATCTTCAAATTCAACAAAGGGCATGTTAAGGTATGGAAAACTTTATATGGGAAACTATTTATGAAAAAGTATGAATCTGATGCAAAAACCGTACTGAATCAACTGAGCAGATTATCCGATTTTTTAAAGGGTCTTGATGTCCGTGCAAGCGCCAATGAGAGCTTTAATTTTCCTTTGGAAATTATCCGGCAAACAATGATGTTTGATGTGAGTGTTCTGTATAAAGTTTCCAATGTTATTGAAAACCGGTTGATATTGGAGGTTATAAAAATTCTGGACCCGGGAGGCTTAAGACCGGACTTGAAAGAGGGCGGAAAACTGAGATTGTTTTTGGATGATCCGGATAAAATTCATATTAATGAGATCACAGCATTTAAAAATAAAGCAATTTCATACGCAAATGTACCGGGTGTGGGGTGCGATATCATAGGGTATGTATACCTCCCGGAAAGTCTCGGTGGGGCCTATCTTTTTGGTGGTGATTTCTGTGGAAAAGAATCGTCTATTAAAAATTTTGAGGTTGCCAGTGTTGAAATCATGTGTAATTTTTTAAGCACGATTCTTTTGAAAACACAATTTGAACACCAGGCAGAATATGATAGCCTTACAGGACTTTTCAACAGCGCTAAGATTAAGCAAAAAGTTGAAAACCTTCTCAAGAGGGCTGAAAGAAAACAGTCCTCAATCGCTTGTATTGCCATGGGGGATATTGATTTTTTTAAAAAAGTCAATGATACATATGGACATATTCAAGGAGACCTCGTCTTAAAAAAAGTGGGAGAGATCCTTTCAAGCTCTATGCGAGGGGTTTTTGATGTGGCGGGTCGGTATGGCGGAGAAGAGTTTTTACTGATTTTTGATGAAACCAATGAAATCAATACTTTTCGGATTATTGAAAGACTTCGAAAGAATATTGAAGAGACTAAGTTTGAAAAGACAGATAAAACAGGGAAAATAGTAAAAAATCAATTTTTAAATATTACCATGTCTTTTGGCATAGCGCAGTTAAATAAAAATGCGGATGTAAAATCAGTTACAGGCTGGATTGGGCAAGCGGATAATGCCCTTTATGAATCCAAGCAAAACGGAAGAAATAAAACAACAGTATTTAAAGGGTAGAATCTGCTTTGGAATTTACTATAACACAAATTGGGATCATTGAAACACCTTTTGAAAATCTGGAAGGTATGCCTATACAGCCTTCTGGGGCAAAAAAGGTGGTTGGTACAGTGGTGATTAATGAGGAATATATCCAAGGCTTAAAAGATCTTGAAGGGTTCTCTCATATTATTCTTTTATATTATTTTCATAAATCAAAAGGATATAATTTAATGGTAACCCCTTTTTTGGATGATCAGAAAAGAGGCCTTTTTTCAACCCGGGCGCCAAGACGGCCCAACTCAATTGGGTTATCAATTGTTGAATTAATCAGCATACAGGGCAATAAAATAAGGATCAACGGTATTGATGTGCTGAACAATACACCATTGGTTGATATCAAACCCTATGTGCCTGGTTTTGACACAAAAGAAGTTACATCTGTTGGGTGGCTTAAAAAAATGCAGGATAAAGCCAAGTTTTTAAAATCAGATGACCGATTTGTTTAAAATAGTTTTTTAAAAGATAAAAATAAAGGAAAACATTGACCAAGAATTATCAATTTAATCGTCGAGAGCTTGCAGGATCATTAGGAGATCTTGGAACTATTTTACCCATAGCAATGGGTATGATTATGGTCAATGGTCTAAGTTCAACCGGTATTTTTTTCTCAGTCGGACTTTTTTACATTTTAACCGGTGTCTATTTTGGTATAACCGTACCCGTTCAACCCATGAAAGTAATCGGTGCCTATTCTATTGCGACAATGATGAGTACAGGTCAGGTCTTGGCATCTTCCTTAATAATGGGACTGTTTTTACTTGTTATTGGATTAACAGGAACCATTGATATGATTGGAAAATATACGCCAAAATCAGTCATCAGGGGTATCCAGCTTTCAACAGGCATCCTTTTAATGACTCAAAGTGTGAGAATGATGATGGGGAGTTCAAAAATTCAAGACCTTTATCAAATGGCTGAGCCTTTTTTAACCGTTCAAAATATAGGCCCTGTTCCAATCGGTATTATTATTGGTTCCTCTGGTGTTTTTGTCACTCTCCTCCTACTGGATAATAAAAAAGTGCCTGCAGGCCTTATTATTGTTTTGGCAGGCTTGATTCTGGGGGTAGCTTTAGGAAACCTAAAAGGACTCTCACAAATCCAGCCAGGAATCTATTTACCGGAGTGGATGCCATTTGGATTCCCGGTAAAGGCTGATTTTACCTTTGCTATTTTTGCTCTGGTTTTGCCTCAAATTCCAATGACAATTGGAAATGCAGTTATTGCAAATAAAGATTTATCAAACACTTATTTTGGCGAGCAATCTGAAAAAATGACCTATAAAAGTCTTTGCTTCAGCATGGCCGTGGGCAATTTTATCAGTTTTATAATGGGGGGCATGCCGCTTTGCCATGGTGCTGGAGGCCTTTCTGCTCATTATCGATTTGGTGCCAGAACAGCAGGATCAAATCTAATGATCGGGTTTTTTCTTATTGGTTTGGTTCTCTTTCTGGGGAAAGGTATTCTTTTGTTTCTCTCATTGATACCCATGTCTATTCTGGGTGTTTTACTTTTGTTTGCTGGTAGTCAATTGGCTATGACCATATTGGATATCAAAGACCGAAAGGGATTGTTTGTTGTTGTTTGCATGCTGGGAATCACCCTTGCAAGTAACTTGGCCGTTTCATTTGGCGTCGGCCTAGTCGTGTCCTATTGTTTAAAACTAAAACGTTTAAATGTATAAATACTTATGGATAGGGAGTGAATTATGGGAAAATTAATAAAAGAAGATGATGAAAAAGGCAGGTTGCATATTGATACGCCTCTTTTAGGAGAATCTCTTGTGAGCAAAGAGTTTTTAAAAACAACTGAATCCAAAGAATACTTTAAAATGCACCCGGATATCAATGTGCTAAAAATTGGGGGGCAAAGCATCATGGACAGGGGGGGTAAAGCTGTTCTCCCGATTTTAGATGAATTGATAAAACTAAAAGATGAATACAAGCTCTTGTTAATGACAGGTGGAGGCACTCGTGCAAGGCATGTCTATAATATTGGTATTGATTTAGGAATGCCCACAGGTGTGCTGTCTAAATTAGGAGATAAAGTCTCCTGGCAGAATGCAGAAATACTTTCGGTTTTATTGGCAAAACATGGCGGCGTAAAAATTGGGCATGGCGATCATTTGGAACAATTAACCATGTTCTGTAAACAGGGGAATTTACCTATTACTTTTGGTGTACCACCATATGGTTTTTTTGAACATCCATCTGAATATGGCTCTATTCCTCCTCATAGAACAGATTGTGGCGCTTTTTTATTGGCTGAGAATATCGGTGCACGGTCATTGATTTATCTTAAAGATGAACAGGGCCTTTTTGAAAAAGATCCTAAAAAAGCAGGAAAAAAGGCCAAAGATTTAAAATTCTATGATAAAATTTCTGTTGATGATTTGATTGAACTGGATCTTGATGACCTCATTATTGAAAGACCCATATTAAACATGCTGAAAAATGCTAAATGTCTGAAGGAACTTCAGGTCATTGATGCTTTAAATCATCCAGAGATGATAAGAGACGCACTAGAAGGAAAGCATGTGGGTACAATCATTCATAAGTAAAACTCATTGATATGATTTAAATACAAAACCGTTCAATGATAAAAATTAGCGGGAACCGTCTTTTTTCCCTTTACCATGACTGGGTAGATAAACAATCTGGGCTCCGGTTTCATTGGCAATGGTATCAAGCTCGACTTTTCTAATATGTTTTGAGTATAGTTTAATGTCATTACCACTGACACCAACGATTCTAAGCCTGGGTTTTTTTTCACCTTTTTCAATTTTACGTCTTTCCCTGATAAATATTTTGCTCATATGATTCTCCCATTATTGTTTCAGGCGTTATTATATAGTATGAAGTAATATGTTTAATTTAAGAATATATCCTTCAAGGATATATGTCAAGGAGATATATATATGACTGAAGGAAAAAAAACCAAACCGGGTTCTGGACGCCAGGAGCGATACATTCAGGCATCAATTCTGATGGGATTAAACTCAAAACCCTCTTATGGGTATGAACTGATCTCAACAATGCAATCATATGGTTTTATTGAGGGAGAAGCGCCTCCTGGTATGATTTACAGGCATTTGCGTCAAATGGAAGAGGATAATTTAGTCCAGTCTGAGTGGGAAACTAAAAATGCAGGAGCAGCAAAGAGAATTTACACCATTACAGATGAAGGACAAGAAATTTTAGCCTATTGGATAAGGTTTATGGCAAGTAAAGCTGAAAAATTAAATAATTTCGTTCAAATGTATAATAATTTCTAAATGGGTTTATTGGGTATCAAGTGAAAAATTCATACCGGTTTTTCCCATTGGCTTTAGCCTTGTAAAGCGCTTTATCCGCTTTTTTCAGAATTTTTTCATACCGGGGAGAGAGCTTTGTTTCTGTAGCCACACCAAGACTTAATGTGAGCATGTTTTGAACATCGGATCTTTTGTGTTTGATGTTCAGATTTTGTATATTTTCAATTAACTGTCTTGCTAAATGAATCGCTCCATTTTTATCCGTTTCCGGCATGATGATGATGAATTCCTCACCACCATATCGGGCACAAAAGTCTGAGGGTCGCCTCAGTGTTTTTTTAATCGTATTGGCTACTGAAATAAGGGCTTTATCGCCTTTATCGTGGCCATAACAGTCGTTATAATTTTTAAAATTATCAATATCTGCCATAATAACAGAAAATGGGCGATCAAGACGGCGGCTCCGCTTAACTTCCATAAGAATTCTATCATTAAAATATCTTCGATTGGGAATACTGGTCAGGGCATCAAATGTTGCTTGATGGTTTATGATTTTATATGCATCAATCAGTTTAAAACCTGAAAATATGATGATAAAAATTCCAACGATTCCAATAATTAAATGACCGAGAATTACAGGAAAAATTTGGGCTTTAGGCGGGTTAAAAATTTTAATGCTGATGCCACCAAGGACATCATCAAGTTTATATCCTTTTTCAAGATGACATTTGAGACAAGATTGTTCAGCTTTCAGTCCTTTCATATATCGAAAATACGTGTCATTGCCTTCTGAAAGGAACTCTCCTTTTTCAATAGATCCGCTTTCAGAAAAGCGTTCCAATACATTTTTTTCCCAAACATCAGGTCCATTCTCTGGTCGCAATGGATTAAGCCCAGCCACATGAAATTGAATCCCCCGTTTTTTATTTGTTAATTCTGAAATCTGGCGGGTCATAAATGCTGGGTTTATTTTAGTCAGAAGGATTCCGTCACATTCTAAATCCCGTTGAGAGTCTTTTAAGTAAATATTTGGTTTTGTTTGATCTGTGATTTTTACATAAACACCATTATGGGAAGAATTCCATTGACGGGTAATAACCATTTGATCAAAAATGGTTTTAGCTGTTTGTAAAACAAGCGCATCCTGGTTTGATTTTATGGATATAATATTCCAGTAAATTGAAACCCCTATAATAAACATCCAGATCATAACAACAGTGTAAAGTTTTTTTTTCATGTTAACCTTATAAAAGGAACTTGCAAAAGGCTTAAATAATTTAAAATAACAAAGCAAAATTTTAATGTCAAAACAAACAGTTGATTAATTTTAAAATAGTAAAAAACACTTTACCTTGGTGTAACATTCAGATAACCTTGCCTGGTCAAATATTTCACTATGATTGACCAAAAGTCGAAATTAAACTCATAACGTGGAGTGCAAGTTGCAAAATAATGATATGACCGTTAAGGCTGTATCCTTAACTATTCTTTTGTGTTGCCTTTTTGGTGCAAATTCAGTTGCCATTAAATTGAGCCTGACAGGTCTGGGTGTCTTTACATCTGCTGGAATTCGGTTTTTTATTGCTGCCATAGTGATATACTTTTGGACCCGATATAAAAATATTTCTTTAAAATTGAATTCAAAACAATTGCGACAGATGATGATTCTTACAGGAATTTTTGTTGTCCAGTTATCATGCTTTTATACTGGCCTTTCTAAAACAACTGCTTCTCATGGTATATTGCTCGCAAATGCTTTACCGTTCATGGTATTGATTTTGGCCCATATTTTTATACCCGGTGAGACGATTACCTTAAAAAAGACACTGGGTATAACATTGGGGTTTATAGGTGTTGCTTTTTTATTCTTTGACAACCAAGATTTGAGCAGCGATTTAAAAGATGGGGATTTTCTTATCCTTTTAGCCGTGTTTTTATGGGGCTCAAATATTGTTTTTGTTAAAAGGATTATTTCAGGGTATCATCCGGTTCAAATCACCATATACCCTATGATTTTTGGCACCGCTTTCTTTTTTTTCGGTGGCTTTTTATGGGACGATCAAATGATTCATATGATCAATTCGACAGTTATTAAATCCATGCTGTACCAATCTGTTGTAACGGCTTCTTTTGGCTTTATTGCCTGGAACAGCCTGCTGCAAAGATTTGGGGCCACCTCTTTGCATTCTTTTCTTTTTATTATGCCAATTGCCGGGGTTTTATGTGGTGTATGGATATTAGGAGAAACGATTACGCCTCATCTTCTGACGTCAATTGTTTTTATTGTAACAGGGGTGATTATTGTAAACTTGAGACGGAAAAAAGCCATACATCAGTCATTTAAATAAGATTCTTTTAGTTCTTCTTTTAATTGGTAGGTAAAAAAACGTTGATCCGCTAAGTCGGGAAACAGTGTCTTGTTTATAACCGTTTCTTTTTTTTTTGAAGAAAAGATAATAGCCCTTTCTGCTTGTTTAATAATTGATTTAAAGTGATTGGCCAATGCCATATCAGGGTCGGGATGAATCATTACACAACAGTCTCCTTTGGCTTCCTGGAATAGAAACAGGCCGTCTATTATATCATTAATAAAAACAATTTTTTTTTGTGTTTTTTCTAAACTCGATCCTAACATCATGGTTGGAATCAAACTACCAGGAACTATCGTTGTTGTGTTAATTTGATTTTCATTAAAGGTGTGGATAAAAACAGATTTTAGTTGCTTTTTAACAATAAAGGGAATCACTATACCTGAGGCAAGGAATAGCTTTTTGTCAGATTGAGAATCTAGTTCAAGCCCCCAGTTTTTTAAGGGTCTTTTCTGGCCAAACTTGTTCCACCCAATAAGTGTATCTTTTACAAATTGATTTTTCAGACCTCTGGTAAACAAATAGGATAGAGGGTCTTCATTGTTTTTCCCCCAAAGGTGTCTATGGGACCGGGTCACAAATGCTATTGCTTTTTTTCCCCATGCGATTTCATTAGAAGTCAATTTTTTCGACATTTTTTTAGCCTGGAATAAAATAAGATAAATCTTCTGGAGAGCAATTAAAAGCAAAGCGTTTTACTTTTTTTGAGTATCGACCGATATTACACAAGTCATTCATCTTAATTGAGCTTTCTTTTTTTGTCATAAAACCAGCATACCAGAAAACCTTTGGTACAAGAAGTGCATTTATAAAAGGCAGATGATTTTTAATACACCATTGAGCAGCCTTGCCATCATCGGTCAGAATAAACCCTTCTTTTTTTGCAAGAAAAAGACAAATGGTTTCCTTTTCTCCAGCATCCAGCTTTCCTAATTTAAGCGTGTCATCGTTTTTTTTAGTTTTAAAATGAGACCGTACGATAAACAGGTCCTGACTATGGCATTTTGCAAAGGTGTTGGCGCCTGGATAACCCGGTTTTGTGATTTCCTTGTACGCGGATTTAGCAAAGATAAGTTTAAATGTTTTTAAAAGGGGATTAAATAGCTGAGCCTTTTCTAATAAAATAGCAGAGGAGGCATCTGTAAAGACAGGTGTCATTATAATTATATAATCTCTTTATAGATAAAAAGGGCATATAGGAAAGTCAGAATAACTCCGGCAAATCGTGGCAGTTTACCCCAAAAAGCAGTAAATATAAAATGCCCGACTGCAGCACCGATGATAATGAAGATAGCAAGATCAAATGAAGAGGGAATGGATATAGGAGAAAAAATGGCAAAGACACCAATACAAAGGGGAATACAAATGTGGCAGTCGCCAATTTGAGAAGAATAGGCAATTTCAGATCGCTGAACTATAGAGTAATACAACGCTAAAAAGGTATTGGGAAAAACCATTAATATTCCACTTAAAAATCCCAGGTTTGTCTTGGAGAAAAAACCCTGGCCATTAGATGAAATCCAAGCAATTAAGTTTTCTATACTTGAAAATATACCCCAGGCACAGAGGCCAATGATGATAAAATCAAGAACAATTCTTTTTTTGATATTTTGATTTTTCCGAGTGTTGTTTTTTAGCACATCAAAAACATGGAACGTTTGCCAGAAAATAAAGAGTCCGACCAGAAGCATTCCATCCGAAGAATTGATCTTTCCATCTTTTGATACAAGATATAAAGAAATCGTAAAAAAGACCATCGCAAGGATACTCAATAACAAAGACAAATGGTTGATTTTTATACTGCTATCAGGCTTTTCCTTAGAATTTAAAATGTTTAATCCCCATAAAATGGAAGGTAAAGCAAGAATAATGGTCAGGTTTGTTACATTATTCACAAGACAGTTTTCAAGAACAACCGCTCCATTAGAGCTGTTTTTGGCAAGCAAATACGCAAAGCAAAGGTTGGGGAATCCACTGAAATATGGCATGATAAGGGTCCCAACCAGCGTACCTTCGAATCCATTTTTTTCAACTGCATTCAGTCGGAAAATCATTAAAAAAGAACACGCAACAAAGCACAGTATCAGCTGCCACCATCCAGGGGTAATCAAGATATTGACAAAAGGAAGAAACCCTTTAGAACTTTCTAAAAAAGAGGTGACCTGCGTTACTAAATCATTCAAACCAAATACCCAAAATAAGTTAAAATGCTTTGAATAAATAAAGGATTGCTTGAAGTAAATCAAGGATTTATCAATGATATAATAGTATCTTAACCCGATGACGAGTGGTCACAAACTAAAATTAGGGAAAGCCATTGATTGAATATCCAAAAAAATTGAGTGAAAAGTACGTTCTCTTTAATCATCGGCTGAATGGGTAAATCATTTTGACAACAGCTATACATAAATCGTTGTTGATATGAAAACAAAGCATAGTTATACCCTCTATGGATCTTTAAATGAATATTATTTTGATCAAATATAAAGTATTTTTAAATTTTATGAAAATAATGTTTGACATTCATTAAATTTTCATGCATTATACGCCGGTCTTCACGAGAGACGGTTCGAGTGTCCTCGGGGAGTTTTTTTTTGATCTTTGAAAATTGGTCAGTGAGAAATTTTGAAGCGGGTCTTAAAACAAGACCTAAAAGAGTTTAAGTAAGTAAAGGATTATAACTGGAGAGTTTGATCCTGGCTCAGAATGAAC
>JAAEKY010000173.1 GCA_024227235.1 Desulfobacteraceae bacterium
CGCAACCGATGGACGATCTGCAAAGAACTACCCGTGAAATTTACGGATATCAGGTTTCCCGACATTGACTCAATTTTGATTTTGATGTTTTTATTAGGGGAAAAAATGAAAGTTTTTCTCGCCTTCTGTTTCTTTTTTGGTTCTATTATTATTGTTTTTCTCCTGTTTTTAATATGTTTTCTGTTGGCACCAGCGGAATATACGCTTGATAAACGTGTGGCAGAGACCTCCGCTGGAAACTTCCGATATCCAGAAAGAATCTTTCCCGATTTTCCAATAAAAAACCGATACAGCTACCCCGGAATGCAGGCGGGTCTGAAGGCAAAAGATACCAATACGACTGCTTATATCATGATTCCACATGATCCAGAACAGGCTAAACCCATATTCAAGGCCTATGCAGAGCAATATTTAAGAGGGATTTTATCCCGCAACAGCGGGATCGGTTATTACAACTATAAAAAGAAGGAATTGGGTGTTGCGGGCCGTATTAAACTCCTGGATGGGGTTATCGTCCACGTTGAAGGCAAGGATTATCCGTCTGTTGATCAGACAATCGGCAGTTCAGCTCTGCTGATCCGTAAC
>JAAEKY010000174.1 GCA_024227235.1 Desulfobacteraceae bacterium
CTTGGTAAACCTTCAAGAACCAATGCCACTTCAAGCATTTTTTCTTTTATTTCTGATTCAGATGCTTTTTCATTAATTTGTGGAATATCATCAATTGCCTGTTGCAAATTTTTTACATTGTCTGGGATCAATTTTGCAATCTGATCTACTTCAGACAAAGGCACATCTAAGGCTCTTCCAACATCCCTGATAACAGCTTTAGCTTTTAATTTTCCAAATGTGATAATCTGACAAACACTTTGTCCACCACCATAACGATCTACCACATAATCATATATCTTTTCTCTTCCCTCAATGCAGAAATCCACATCAATATCAGGCATACTCATACGAGAAGGGTTTAAAAATCTTTCAAAAATCAATCCGTGCTCAATTGGATCAAGATCAGTAATTCCCATGGAAAACGCGACCATACTTCCTGCAGCTGACCCCCTGCCCGGCCCTACTGGAACATTAATTTCTTTAGCATATCGAATAAAATCTGCAACTATCAGAAAATAACCAGGAAATCCCATTTTGAGAATTGTCTCGATTTCATAGTTTAATCGATCTTTATAAAGCTTTTCATCA
>JAAEKY010000175.1 GCA_024227235.1 Desulfobacteraceae bacterium
GGCAGTTGGGGTTGCGCTACCGCCGACAATCAAGGAAATTTGACGATGGTTGAACAAGGGACCGGTAGTGCCAAGAAAAAATATACTACCCTAACGCCTAGTGTCATGTCAACTATCAAATGTCGGATAAAGGCGAGATAATTTTATCCGGGCGTCCTCTGTAGAAAATTGCCAGTTGACTTTTGCCTCTTTATTGTTCCTGTGCTTCTGCCAAGCAGACGCTTCTCGCTCAACGGCCTCAATATTGTCAATTCGGCGCCCAAGGCACTGGCCAATTAGGACATTCAATTCTATTTCCGCCATATTGAGCCAACTTCCATGTTTTGGAGTGTATACGAATTCGAATCGATCCCACATTTTTTTTGCCTTGCCAGGGGAAAATGTTTCGTAAAATGATCCCGGTGTGTGCGTGTTCAAATTATCCATCACTAAAGTTATCTTCTCAGCTTTATTGTATAGATCGGAAATTTCCTGAAGAAACTGAGCCCAGTCTTTTTTTGTTTTTCTCTCTGTTATTTTGACCAAACGGTTACCGGCCAATGGTTCACAAGCCATAAAAATATTGCATACTCCACAACGTTTATACTCATAATCACTTTTAGATGGTTGACCCTTTGAAGCTGGTATCGGGGTTTTCGTCTCCGCTATGAGTTGTTTTGGTGATTCATCCATGCATACTACCGGGTTCCGTGCATCGTATGGCCTCTTGTAAACATCGAGAACCATTTCCATATTTGCAACAAAACTGCCGTTCTGTTTTGGTGGTATCACCCACCCCTTTTGTTGCCAAGGTTTGAGTTCGTTTTTTTTAGAATGCGACGTATCGACTCATGGGAAATGCTATCAATGTAATCAAGTTCGACAACTTTATCCGCAAGCAGTCGCAAGCTCCACCTGGAAAAACCTTCTGGTGCTTCGCTGCAACTCAGAGCCACCAAGTGTGCTTCAAAATCACCATCCACTTTTTTCGTATACACGCGGCTTCCTTTCCGGCCGTTAAGCGCCACATCAAGACCATCGACGATAAAACGCTTTTTTGCTCGATCAATTTTCCGCATGCTTATTTTTAGAACCCGAGATATTTCTTCGTTGGTTGACCGTTTCTCCTGATATTCTCCCTCATCGCAACCAAGTAAAATCAAGGCGTTGATCACCTTTTGTGATTTATGTTTTCCCTTAACTGTGATCTGTTTTAGATTTTTACGTTCGTCTTTGGTCAAAGTCACCGTAAATTTCTTCATTCTCAAACCTCCATGGTTGATTATGAAGAATAATATCATTTTCTATGCGACATATCAAGGTTGACATGACACTATAATTTACTAAGAAGTAAAAAACAAACTGTTGAAGATCAGTAAGGGGTTTGTTAAAATAACGATTCCAGGGATGTGTATTGCCCAGGTTTGCTTTTCTTCTGCGCTGCCCGGTCCACTGTTTTTCACCACCCGGAAGTTCGGAAATCATGAAAACGCGCTTGCCTTTGAAATCTTCGGAAAATTTCGGCAGCCGGTTTTTGTAAAGCAGGTTCAAAACAGGTTTTAATGCAACCTGTAAAAAATTTATAAAAAAACGTTTCATTTGTTTTGTCAGACATGGGGTGCATTGTTTAATGCACCCTATATACTGTGTCGATATGCGTCAAGGGCAGGACCGGCCCATTTCTCTAATA
>JAAEKY010000176.1 GCA_024227235.1 Desulfobacteraceae bacterium
ATACATGGGGTATGCCTCTCAGGAAAATATTACCAATATGTTTTATACCACGCTTTGCTGTAGCTATCTAAAATTAGTTTGGTGATCATTTGCATTTTTATCAGGATCTGATAGTTTTATGACAGCTGTCCTCATTAAGATAGAAAATGTAAAAAACATTTGCTCTTATCATCAGTTTTGATCAAAATCCCACAATTTGTCATGGATCATAAAGCCCCATCACAGTAATCAGTGGTCACATTAGTGGAAGAATACATAGCAAGAAAAGGTGTCGGGACTAGATTTGCCCTCGTACTGTGAGCTAAAAACAATCGGCTACAGCAAAGTGTGGCTTCTATCTGCATTGTAAAAATCCTTGATAACCACAGATGTTTAATTCAAAAGTAGCTATCAGTGGGTTATAAAATATTGGTTGATAGAGGATGTTGCTGAGAGGTACGCCCCATGTATGATGGGCCCCTGGTTGGGGTGAATGGTGGGGGCAGGGGGAAAACTTGGAATGGTTACTTGTCAAAATATGATTTTAAGAAAATATGGACACTAACACCATAAAACCCCAGA
>JAAEKY010000177.1 GCA_024227235.1 Desulfobacteraceae bacterium
ATTTTTTTTAACAAACCTTCCACAGTCCCCCCAGCGTAAAAATATCTTAGTGCTTATGGGGCCGCTGCCCTCGAGTTTGATCCTCGTTTAATATCGCAGTCTTCAACCGGTGTTTCCTAAAATTCCGATATAAGGATTAAAAAATTTACAATTTTTTTCAAAAATATCGTAACTTGCTGAATTTAAATTGTATTTTCACAACCCTCTCAGAATAGAATGCAGAATGCCTCATAGCTACGCAGGGCCACGATCACATACTGATACTAGAGGGGGTATATGTAAAAAAATAAAAGATGATTACGGTCAAATAAAAAACGTCATAACTACTTGATATAACTATATATAATAAGGACCCCGATTTGACATTCCCGCCGTTTTATGCTTTGCTTTAAGACATGACGACACGGGAACAATTACAGCAAACTCTCTGTGACCGACTCTTCTGGCATACCGCCGAGCGCGATGATGCCATCGTTGCAAAACATCTGTTTGATCATCATGAAATGGATGTTGTTTACGCCATGGACGAGGCGACTTTGTTTGATTCCTTTTTTAATTATTTGCAGGATATTGACGTCTTTCCTTTTTTAGAACATCTTGATCCGCAAAAACAACAAAGAAAAAATATTGCCTTCTTCAAGATGACGCTTGTTTTCCTGATGAAAGTTGTCGGTGCTATCAAAACCATAGACGAAATGAAAGATCTGTTGTTGACTGATGAACTGCTTATGAGCATGTGCGGTTTCAACGCCTATCAGGTAAAAAATGGCAGCTGTCAAAGAGGGGTTAAACTTCGCAAAACGCACGTGCCTGAAATCAGAGGTTCTTTGTGTGTAGACACGCTGGCTAATCATATTGTCAAGATTGGCCCCAGGCGCATTGAAAATTTCTTTAACCGCTGCATTGAGCAATTAGCCAAACAGGGCGTTTTCCCTAAAATAATTCATGCCGCATGTGATGCCACTTTGTATGAAACCACCAACAAATTCAAAGGATGTGGTCGCGTGACTCATAAACGCAAAGTAAAAGCACGCGGTTATCGCAAAAGCGGCGAACTCAAAGAAGTATCGGTCACCC
>JAAEKY010000178.1 GCA_024227235.1 Desulfobacteraceae bacterium
CCTGAATGTTTTTGTTAATTGTTTGAGTTTCACAGCAATCTGGGCCAATTGATCTGTCTGCTCTTTTTGAGACATTGACCCCTCTAAAATTTCATTCACCCTTCTGGAAAGTCTTTCTGAATTCTCTGATACAGTTTGAGCGGTCTGAGATGAAACCGTAACATCTTTGGATATTTCTTGTACGGCGATTGCTGTCTGGCTCAGATTATCTGAAACGCCCATTTCAAGATCCATAACCTGCCGCATACTCTCTGCCACTTCTTCTGCTTTATTTGCTGCAAGATTAATATTTTTTGCAACAGAATCTGCTGAATCTGCTGATTCGGCAACATTTCTGGTAACTTCATTGGTTGTAGCCGTCTGTTCTTCCACTGAAGACGCAATGGATCCCATTATTATATCAACTTCCTTGATGACCTTTGTAATGGCCTGAATAGCATCAATGGCGACATCTGTATTTTCCTGCATACCCTCAATTTTTTTTCTAATATCCCGGGTGGCACCAGAAGTCTGTTTTGCCAATTCTTTTACTTCATTGGCAACCACTGCAAATCCTTTGCCTGCTTCTCCAGCACCTGCTGCCTCAATAGCGGCATTAAGCGCTAAAAGATTTGTTTTCCCAGCTATTCCATTTATCAAATCAATAATATCACCAATCTGAGAGGCTGCCTCTCCTAATTTATGAACCACATCATAGGTCTTGGATGCCTTTTTGGAAGCACCGCTTGTAATGGCAGCACACCTGGAAGAACTTTTTGTAATTTCACTTTGACTGGCATACATCTGTTCCATTGCAGTCGCTACTGTATTCACTGCAAATGACATCTGTTCGGCAGCAGCAGCCACGGATCCGATATTGGCAGACGCCTCAAAAATATTTGTGTTAGATATTTTAATCTCCTTAGATACGCCCACAGAATTCATGTTGACATCACTAATTTGAGTACTGACTTGTTCTGCAGCAGATGCAATACTGGTGATATGGTCTGAAATTTCTATTGCTGCTGTTGATGCTTGGACAGCCATTTTATTCCCTTGATCAGCACTTGTACCAATCTGGTTTGAAATGTCTCTGACCTTTTGCGAAAAGTTGGCAACATCATCACTGGTCTCTCTTATAACATCCCAAGTGGCATTCAGTTTTGTTACCATCTTTGAAAAAATAACCCAGACAAGAAAGATAACAATAACGACACCGAACACACCAACCATGATACTTGTGTTGCGGGCTTTTTTCATAGACTTTGCCCCATTTGAGGTGTCAACCAAAACTGCAATACCGCCGATAATTTTCCTTGAGCTGCCGTGACAATGGTAACATGCTTCTTCATTATTACTCGGCATGAGTGATCCAAAATACAGTTTATCTTTAATCTTCTTTTTTATCAGTCCCCCACTTTCTCCAGTTTTAAGCATATTCTTATTTTGACTTATAATATCAGGTCTTTCCAAAAAATTGTTAAACGATTTCCCAATTGTTTCAGGATTTGTTGAAAAACTGATCTTTGATTGATAATCATAAACAAACACATCAATTTCAGGCAGCACCTTATGAAGTCGTTTAAACTGATCTCTTACAATGTCATTATCCCCAATCGACAGTGCGTCTGTCATTCCTCCAACAATAGAGGCAGAAATCTCTTTGCACCGGTTCTCCATGCTTTCATCATGCATTTGTTTCTGATAAAAATATCCGATACAAATTACGGCTACGAGGATACACAAAACCACCATCGAAATCATTGAAGCTGATCTAATCCAGCCATGCCTTTTATAGTAACCTGCCAGGTCCATAAAGCCCCCTTAAAAGATTGTAAAACAGATATGCTTAATGTATATAAGCCTAACATGACTTCGACTTACAAAAATAACATTAGCGTAAACACTCTGTCTCCAAAGCCAGGCGTAACAGTCTGGTATTCTAAAATACCTGAAATTATTCACCTAATTTTTTGTAAAAATAAGTACCACAATTTCAGGTCACTGGTAAATGAAATATTTCAAAAAAAAGATTTTAGCACGCCCTTTTTAAGTGATGAAGAGATCAACACTATCAATACTTTTAAAGCCCTAAAAAAACAAATTGAATGGATAAGTGGTAGATATCTAACCAAACAAATGATTCAACATGTTTTTTTTGCCAAATTATCTCTTGATCAAATCACACTTTCTTATCTGGAAGAAGGTGCGCCTTATTTAACAAATTCTCCAGATATTCCAATCTCACTATCCCATAGCAATGACTATACAGTTGCGGTGTGCAGCAAAAATACAAAGCAAACCATCGGCATTGATATCGAAAAAATATCAAAAAAACCGGATATCTATTTTCTAAAGACCGCATTTACACAAAATGAAATTCTAAATTTAAATGATGATGCAAAACAAATTTTCACAAATTGGACAATCAAAGAAGCCTATTTGAAATATATTAAAAAAGGGTTTAATGAAAGTCTTCACAAAGTAGAAATTATCAACAATAAGATCTGGCACAATAAAGCTAAAATCAATGTGGATGTTTTTTCTCAAATCATTGATAACGATTATGTATTATCATTGATTTCTGATTAACCATAACACAATATCTTAATAAATATTGTTATGAAATATCCGGGTTAACCCGGGCTAATGATCAAATATGTACCCCACTGATCTTCTGCTGATAAAATAGATGGGATTTTTAGGATTCTTTTCAAAATATTTTCTAAATCTGACAATAAAATTATCAACTGTTCTGGTGGTCGTTCCCTTTGAATATCCCCAGCCTGCTGTCAGCAGCATTTCTCTTGATAAAGGTTTGCCTTTATTTGAGATAAACAATTTTAACAGAACAATTTCCTGCTCTGTTAAAATTATTTCGCCGGGAATGCAAAAGGCTTTTGAAGAAATAAAGTCTATATGATTATCACCAAAATCGTAATAATTGCCTTCAAACATTTCATATTCCAACACCTGGTTTTTTTTCTCTTTTCCATACCAGGCTTTCTTTTTGATCAACCTATCGACCCTTAAAAGGAATTCTTCCAAATCAAATGGTTTTGATAAATAATCATCTACACCGTATCGGAGCCCTTTGACTTTATCTTTTGTATCTCCTCTGGCTGAAAGAATAAGAATAGGGATTTTTTCATCATCCTGACGAATAGTTTTTAAAATGGAGAATCCGTCTATCATGGGCAGCATGATATCAAGAATAATTAGATCCGGCTTCCATGAACGCCATTTTTCAAGACCCTCTATTCCATCTGTCGCAAGTTTCACCGCGTACCCCTGGATAGAAAGATTCAAACGAATCCCGTCAGCGATATGCACCTCATCTTCTATGACCAGGATACGCTTTTTTTCAACCGCTTCCATATATTTTTCTCCCTGACATTGGCAATACTTGCTCTTGGAATGACAATTGTAAATGTCGCTCCTTTTCCTTTTCCCTGGCTGCTAACTGCTGTTTTCCATCCATGAATCATAGCGATACTGGAAACCAGGTAAAGTCCAAGCCCTGACCCTGAAACAGCATTCTTTTTGTCCATACCGGATGAATAAAACTTTCTAAAGATTTTTTTTGTTTCTTTTTTATCTACGCCGACGCCGTTGTCTATGAAGTCAATGGTCACCTTTTGTATAAAACTTTTGAACCGGATAGTAAGCTTTGGCGTATTTGATTCATTATATTTTATTGCATTGGAAATTATGTTCATTAACAGCATCTCAAATAATAACAAATTCACCGGGTAAATCATCGGGTTGTCTGATTTGTTTTCAATATCAATGGAAAGATCTCGAAAAAGAGAGGCATTATTTCCACAAAAATTTTCAACAAGTGTCACTAAACTTTCTCTCGTGACATCAGAACCAAAATTTTGGCTTTCAATTCTGGCCAGATTAAGAATACTATTAATATTTTCTGTGAGTCGGTTAATATCTTCTAACATGTTTTCACTGTATTTTCTTATTTCACGAGGGTTCAACTGGTGCCGGATAAAAGTCTCAAGATAAATTCGAAGGGATGTCACTGGGGTTTTTAGTTCATGAGTAAAATTATAAATAAAATTATGCTGAAGCCTGAAAAGGTTGACAGTTTTCTGATAATAAATGAATGCCAGGAGAATACCAATCAATACAACGGCTATTAACGCAATTAAAATCAGTATGGTCATCCCTGTCTTAGAAGGAAATATCAGTTTGGGATCAATATGAAATTTTAAAATAATTACTTCAAGCGCTGAGGTGATTTCCATATACCAACTGATAGTCAGGACTAAAAATGTGGTTAACGCAAAAATAGAACAGGTAAAGATTAATACGGGATGTAGATACCACCGGGAAGGATTTAAAATTTGCATGTTTAGCCCGGATATTTCACGTGTTGAATTTGCTTTAGCTGCAAGTTGCAGAACGCGCAGCTGTAATCATTTACTGCAAGCGGGCTGCAGCGTAGCAGATGAAGTGAAGTCAACTCGCCTGAAAGGGGAAAATTGAAATTGTCCGGTGACCGTTTGTATTTTAAAATAAGTTTCAAAATCGAAATTAACCTGTTGTAAATATAAACAATTTTCCGGAAAATATTCAATTTTCATGAAATATCCGGGTTAGCTTTCTTCCCAGAACTCCGGGAATTTCATTGTAAAGCAGACCCCCTTATTTAGAGAGCTCTCACAGTCAATACTGCCTTTCAGCGTCTGGGTGACTATATTAAATACAATAGACATGCCAAGGCCTGTGCCGCCTTTACCACGCATGGTAGTATAAAAGGGATCAAAAATTCTTTCTTTTTGCTCCGGTGTCATGCCGTTACCATTATCTTTATAAACGAACTGGATAACGGCATCCTTTTGTCGCATGATATCTAACTGAATGATGCCGTTTTCCAAGCCTTTAAATCCATGAATCAATGAATTCATGATCATGTTATTCAATATTTGAGAAAAAGCACCGGGAAATGAATTCAATTCTATATTTTCTTCACAATTGACTTGAATCTTATGACTGGTATTTTTATATCTCGGGCGCAGACTCAATAAAATTTCATTAATATATTCCTTAAGATTGAATCTGCGCCTGTTCTCACTAGATTGATCGACGGCAACCTGTTTAAAGCTGGAGATCAACTCAGCCGCCCTTTCCATGTTGATTAGAATTGAATGAGACACTTCTTCTACGGTCTTGAAATAACTTTCCAGATCGCTTTTTTTCAACTCGCCGGAAGAATAGGTCTTCTTAAGCTCGGTGGTTTTGGTATCCAGGAAAGAAGCTGCTGTAACACCGACACCTACGGGTGTATTGATTTCATGGGCAACACCGGCAACCAGTCCGCCAAGTGCTGCCATTTTTTCTGACTGAACAAGTTGATTCTGAGTCCTTTCAAGTGTTTCAAGAGAAATCTTCAATTCAACATTCGCTTTTTCAAGGTCTTTTTGGTATTGATTCTTTTCCAGGATAAATTCAGCCCGCTCAAACGCTTTGCTTACCGCATGGTATAATACATTCATATCCTGAATGGGTTTAATAATATAATCCCATGCACCCAGTCTTAATGCTTCTACCGTATCTGAAATATTTCCTGCGCCTGAAACAATAATAATAGGAATTTTCGAACTTTGCTGTCTAACCTTCGCAAGGACTTCTAACCCGTCCATTTCCGGCATCCGAAGATCGCATAATACGAGATCAGGTTTATCCTTCTCAAACCGTTCCAAGCCGATTTTACCATTTTCAGCATCTATAACTTCAAATCCGAAATCTTCTAAAAAGCCGATGACACTATCTCGAATGTATACTTCATCATCAATTACAAGAATTTTTTTTGTGGCAGTATCATCCATGATTGATATCTTTCTTCATTCGTCTTTATATTGTTCCTTTAGCGCTTCGCGCAATACCTTTAAATCATTTACTGGTTTAATCAAAACTTTTGAAGATATGACACCCAAATCTTTCACAGAATCAGGTGGTATATAATCGGCAGATCCAGTATGTACAACAAATTTTATATCTGGAAGAATTTTCCGTGCTTCAATCATGAATGTGTTGCCATCAATCCCCGGCAGACGGATATCAACTACCGCTTCATCGATATGATTATTCTTCACAATTTCAAGGGCTTGTTCTCCACTTCCGGCTTGATAAACGACATACCCCTCATCTTCCATATAGGCCACAATACTTTGTCGAATACTTTCCTCATCATCAAGGATTAAAAAAGTTTTTGGTTCGACCGCCATTTTATTCTCCTAACTAATAATGAGAATTTGCTATTGCTTTAAGATCTGTTGGATCTCTTTTGAAAGAGCCTCAACAGTCACAGGTTTTGTAATAAAACGTTTTAAGCCTGCTTTTTTGATTTCCACTTCATCAATGGCCCCAGTATACCCTGAGCAAAGAATGATGGGCATCTCTTTATTAATGGACAACATTTCAATAGCAAGATCAAATCCTGTTTTTCCCGGCATTGTTTGATCAGTAACTACAAGATCTATAGTATGATGATTTTCTATAAAAAAATCAAGCGCCTCTAAACTAGAAAAAAACAAGTCTACCTGATAGCCAAGAGATTCAAAGCCTTCTTTACACATTAGAGCAATATCTTCATCATCATCTATCACTAAAAGCCTTTCGCCTAAGGCGGCTTTTTGATTCGGAGTTATAGTTTCTTTCTTCTCAAATGTATTATCCGTATCTATAACCGGCAAAAAAATAGTGAAAGTAGTGCCCTTATGCAGTTCACTTTTGACCCGGATATCACCTTCATAGGATTTCACGATACTATATACTGTTGCAAGTCCCAGACCAGTACCTTTGCCTTCACCTTTTGTTGTGAAATAAGGATCAAAGATACGTTCCATAACATCATCACTCATACCATACCCTGTATCAGAGACCTCAATACAAAGATATGTCCCTTCTCCGTCAATCAAGTTTGGGTATCCTATAATATCTGTAGCGGTAAAAATCATTTCTTTTAAGCTGACAGTTAAAGTACCGCCATTTTCTTCCATTGCATGGTAAGCATTCGTACACAAATTCATGATTACCTGATGTATTTGTGTCGGATCCGCTTCTACAGACCCACAATTCCTGTCTATATTATCAACAATGGTAATGGTTGAAGGGATCGATCCTTCAAGCAATTTTAAAACCTCTTTGGAGACGGGGTGGACCTTTATTATGCGTTTTTCTTCTTCACTCCGTCGGTTAAAGGATAATACCTGGTTGACCAAATCAGCGGCCCTCAATGCCGCTTTTTGAATTTTATCGCTTCGCCTATAAACATCACCTTCTGGATCTGATGACCGCATGATCATATCGGAATATCCAAGGACAGGGCTTAAAATATTATTTAAATCATGCGCAATTCCACCCGCCAGTGTACCAATCGCTTCCATTTTCTGTGCTTTTCGAAGTTGTGCCTCAAGACTTTGCCATCTTGTCTCAGATTTTTTCTTTTCTGTTACATCCAATAAAGATACAACCACTTTATCTGTTCCAGGAATCACGCCTAAGCTGACATAAACATACTTTTCTTTGCCATCGTTAGCGATAAATTTTATTTCATACTGTATGGGTGTATAATTTTTTATAGTGTGAGAGGTCCTTGCTTCAATATAATTTCGCATGACCTCAATATCTTCAGCTGCTACAAAATCATACCATTTTTTCTGACCCGAAATATCTTGGGTTTCCATACCAGTGAGTTCAGCAAATTTTGAATTCGCCATAGAAATCGTGTCGTCCGGTTCAAGGATTATAGCAGCAGTTCCCGCATATTCGAAAATCGCTTTATACCGTTCTTCGCTTTCTTGAAGTTCAATCGTTCTCTCTTTTACAAGTTCTTCAAGTCGTTCCTGATACTCTTTGTTTTCTTTTTCAAGTTGGCTTTTTTCTAAACATTGTTGAACAGAATGATAAAGTACAGTTAAATCTTTAATCGGTTTAAGAATATAATCCCATGCACCTAAGTGGAGCGCTTCAACAACCGCCGTAATATTACCCGTCCCAGAGGCAACCACAACTGGCGTGCCTGGTGATTTTTTTCTCAATACCTCGAGAACCTGAAGGCCGTCCATTTCTGGCATTCTTAAGTCCAGTATAACCAGATCCGGACTCTCTTGATCAAACACCTCAAGTCCGTGACGGCCGTTTTCCCCTTCAAAAACAATAAAATCATAATCTTCCAGGTACGTTCGTATACTCTGCCTGATATATAATTCATCATCAATCGTAAGAACTTTATATTTGCCGTCCTTTTTCAAATTAACCGTCCAGTTTTATAATACCGAATTTTTTCCATAATTAATTTCTTAAATATCCGTTACAACTTGATATATTATTATTTGGAGATTATTCTTGGAAGGGTTTATATGTCAAGCTTTAATAAGCCTATTATGTTAAAAACATGTAATAAAATTATATTTTTTAGAGGCCGTCCCATTTTTTAACCATTTATAAACTATAAAAAAAACAATTGACAACACAATTACAGAAAATATAAAATACACACTATAAAATTTTGCCCCTGCGATGTACGTGATTGTGCGACAGTCTTTGCCCTAATATTTTGTGAAAGGGAGTCCACACTTTTGCTGGTGAGCAGGTTCCAGATGTCATGGAAAAGCCTAAAGGTAATACTGGACGCCCACCTTTTGAACTTTTGGTTCAAAGCCTTAACAAACAACACGGCAATTTTGGGGGTAACTTTTTAATAATATCCGAAGGAACCTACATTAAATAAGCACCATATAATTATTGCTTTTTCGTCGCTTTACGCGTTTCTCATCGGGCTCATACCTCGGTAGACGCCCTTATCATGCTTTAAGTACGACAAAGATTTCTGCTAATTTTGAACGACTTATTCAATTCTTGTTCTTAAGTACACCCTTGAGGTCGCACCCGCTCCCTTCTTGACCGCACCCCCGCGAATGTTTGCCACATCGGGGTGTATTATCGTTGAATACTTTTAAACCTTTCACCACCAATATTTTTTTTTAAATCATTGCAGCTACTATGGTATAGAGAACGTTGTACACAAGTTTGTATTGTTGCTTATATAATACGCTTGACATGTGATATTAATTATATTAAACAAGTTCATATAGCCATTTAATAATGTTACTACTAACTATCGAGGTGGATTATGGCAAGTCATATTAGAACCCTATCAAGACGCTTTCGTCCTGGCCAAATACTTGAGGAGTATCTTGATCTGTATGAAATTGATCTTGCAATAAAGAGGACAAAAGAAGATTTGATGTGTCATAAGGCTATTCTTTCTTATTCAGATAACACTGACAACAAAGTACTTAATTATTATAATTTAAAAGAGATCAATGAAGAGTTAAAATATCTAAACTCTATAAAGCATGCATAACAATATGGATTCGATATGGCACTCTTAACAGGCAAACAATACAGGCAAAGGAACAGAGAACGGGCAACAAAATGGAGAAATTCATTAAAAGATAAAGGGTATAAAAATTTTAATATGATGCTTTCTCCGAAAGTTCAAGATGCAATTTCCCATGTAAAAGAAGGGACAAAGCTTTCTAATGCTGAGGCCATTGAATTGATTATAAAGGAATATAGAAAGCTAAAATCAATGCTTTAAAGATACCATGATCGCATTAAAAATTTTAGTTTTTAGATGAGTTTTGCCATAGCCCGGATATTTCACGAGCGAAATTTGAAGTTTTGGTTATCCCATTCATTGTAATGCAAGAACACTTGACTGTTAGGTGAGCCTAATACTGAGCACTGGAAGATTAAATCATATGCAGTGAATAATTTATTTTTTCATCTTAATCCTTGCGCGCTTTAAATTTGTGTTATATCCCTCTTAACATAGGTTCTTGAACATCCATTATCAATACTATCAGAAACAAGTGGATTAAATTGGAAAAAGTCAAAAAAGTTAGAATGTCAGGAAAAGAACGGCGGAAACAAATTATTAATGTGTCGCGCAGTCTTTTTGCTCAAGAAAAAAATCAAAAAACGACAATGGCA
>JAAEKY010000179.1 GCA_024227235.1 Desulfobacteraceae bacterium
GAGCAAGCACGCGTTTACTGATAATATCACCTGAAACTGTTAAGATTTCAAACCCATCCGCATAATGCTCCCAACCGGTATCATTATGTTTCACAGAAACAAAAAAACTGCGGCTGCCAAAAAAAGATTCTTTACTGGCTTTAACTTCCTTTATAATAGGTTCATTAGCCCAGATTGAATTTTCGGTGGTAAAAATTGTACAGCCAATTGTAACAAGACAAATCCCAATGAAAATTATTTTTTCCCCCCGCCTCGCACCGGCAATGCCCGACCTCCTTCCGAGTAGGATTGATCAAGCCAACCTCGGCGACCGTGAGCAAAAGTGAAGGGTGCTGCAGAAGACCCAAAAGTTTCTTCGGCCCAGACATATTGATCTGATAACTTGATCAATGACGTGATATGATATTTTCCTGGTATTTTTTTGTCATATAATGTGGCCAATTCTTTTTGAGTTGGCATTCGCCAGTCACTAAATCCGCCACCTTTAAAATTTTCACAGTAACTTCGGGCATTATGCCAACTTATTTTATATCCATTATCTTTTGAAGCCCACATCAAACCGGTTTTAGCGTCTATGATTATCCCGTTTTCAAAAATTTCATATCTAAGGGAATCAGTTTGTAATAAAATCTTTTCGTACTCATCCGCAATGCCAGATAAACACATTGTTGATAGAGTGATATATATCAATAAAAAAATTCTTGTCATATTATTCGCTATGCCAAGATACTTTGAATATTTCATAGCATCTTCCTTCAATTAGATGACTCTAAGATTATAAACGATAATGGTCTTGAGTCAATGCATTATTGGATAATAATCATTGAGTCAGCATATTCAGAAAGAGGCGATTAATTGATCGTCCAGTCAACCCTCAACGCTGGAAAAGAAATCTGACACACTCTACCATCATTTTTCACTTTTCTGAGAAGAAATAGACAACCTGAAAATGAACTGATGAAAAGTTAAAATAGTTATAAGTGATTACAAAAACATCTCTATTTAGATCAACTTTAAGAAGTATAGTTAACAATGTTTTTCTTTTTAAAAAAGGTGGTTACGTCTGTTGACATCATAATCTTCATTCGATATGATATTTTTAATTTAGATGAAATTCATCCTCGAAAATTCTTCTTTCTGACTGCTAATTTTGTTTAATCCCTCATTCTGTATTCTAACTCACACGGTGAAGTTCTAAAGAAGGTTAATTTTAATATTTGGAAGTAAAGGAGGAACACCATGAAAAAAAGGAGTTTCAATAAACTTTTGGTCATTTTTATTAGAGTGACTTTTACTTTCATCAGCATTTTATTTCTTTCTTCAATGTACACAATATCAAATTCATATGCTCAAGAAAAAACAGTAAATATTGGTGCAGATAAAATTAAAGCCATATTACTTAAACAAAATGGATGGGTAGGAGAATGGAATTCTAAAGGGTGGGTGCAGCAATGGTTGACAGATTTTGTATTTGAAGATCGCAAGAAGAAAATTATAGTAAAAATTCATGGTATAGAGCCTGAGAACCGTTGTGAACGTATGGTAAAGATCAATTCGGATGGTTTCAGAATGACTGGTTGCTATGCCGGTATTGTTGACCTGTTTTACGATCCTAACGATAATAGATATCCATTTAAGACTAAAGGAGATAATTTGGAATGTGATTTAAAAATTAAGGTGAAATAGAATGCCCCGAACAATGTCTATATTATGGGGTGGCGCAATTTGATGTTTCCCCCATTAATTAATCTCCCAGTGCTCACTATTAGGCTCACCTAACAGTCAACATTCTTGCATTGTTAGCAATATCATTCAACAAAATTTAATGGAGTATATTATCCTATCTGTAACTGTCCGGTCATCTTTAACTTGTCATGGATAAAGCAAATATCATTGAGTTTGAGGTTTTGATTATCCAATTCATTTTGATGCAAGAAAACTTAAGTTTTTAGCATGAGGACAATGTGAATTGTGTAATTTATTCTATAACCTTTTTTACATAATGGTCATTCTGGAATTCTTCTATAATTACAAAGCACTAACTTATAAACTAAGGGAAAACCCTTAGGAAAACTTTTACTGAGAAATAAAGTACCCAAAAACACCGTAAATCCTTTCTGTTTAGGCTTTTACTCACTCTATAGGATGGTACGATATTTGCAGCGTTCTATAGCAATGAATTGTATAAGATCATTTAAAATATATGGGATGATTTAAAACGATAATGGATATTATAGGAACCGGGAAAGACAATTAACTTTTTTGGAGGAAAAATGAAAAAATTATTATTAGCCCTGTGTATGTTTTTATTACTTACTTCTTTTGGAAATGCAGCAAGCGTGCTGGATTTTGAAGATCTGACAGTACCGAACCCTCTGCCAACTGCCCCACTAGAAGGTTTTATGTCAGATTATCATGGGTTTGATTTTACAACTGATCCATGGAAATGGCAATATGGGCCCACGGCTTATTATCCATACGAGGGGATTGGGACAGATGGAAATTTTTCAATTAAAAGATCGACTTTTGATGCCATGTCTATTCGTAAGGCTGAAGGCTTTTATTTTCTAGGGGCCGATATCCTACCAAATGCTGACAGCAATGGTGATTATGTTTCCATAACCGGAATTTATCAAGGGGATTATCAAAATCCAGTTTTCTATGAGGAGGCGGTTTGGACTGACCTCACTCCAAGGTTTGTGTTTGACAGCTTTGGGGATAAGCTTGTCGATGAAGTAAGATTTTATAGCTGGGGAAGCGGCGCTAACCAGGCTTTTGTAATGGATAATTTTACTTATGATCCCGTTCCTATCCCTGGTGCCGTCTGGCTTTTAGGAACCGGTCTTATTGGTTTAATCGCAACCCGGTGTAAAACAAGTTTGAAAAAATGAGATCTATGATAAAGGTAAACGTTAGCGGGTTGGCCATAACCATAAAAACTGTATCATTGTTGGGAGGTTAAAACAGCCGCAACATAGAACTTATTTTTTAACTATGGAGGAAGGGAGTTATCAGAATGTTTTTTCTTTCTATAAAGCGTATCATCGTTATCGTATGCATTATTAACCTGATGGGACTAACGGGGAAGGCACAGGCCGCGATGTTGGATTTCGAAAGCTATGACCATGGTGACAATATTTTTACCTATGTCGATATTTCATCAGAACTCATATATTTAGGAGGAACCCTGCGAGCTCTTGATACTACTGAAAGTATTCACATTGGAACTGGATACGCATTGGGAGCTACCTCTGGTTCAATGACAGGATACAACCCGTCTGGAGGAACGATACGTATATACCCCGGTAATGCGAACGAACTCTTTAATCTACACGGCATGAATCTCACTGCTGCATGGATGGATGAACTGGAGGTAATTGTCATGGGCTACAAGCCTGATCTCTCGATTGAGATGAGAACTCTTTTTCTCAGCAGCACCGAACCGACAATGCTCGAATTCAACTCAAATTGGACAGGGCTGTCTTCAGTGAGCATGAACTCATATGGTGGCGTTTTGAATGTAGACTATGACGGTAGACACAGCCCCTACAACCCCGATGATCCCAACAGCCTCACCCAGTTTATGGTTGATGATCTGGGCTATACAACAGTCAGCCGGATTCCTACTCCCATCCCGGCCGGTATCTGGCTAATTGGAAGTGGCCTTATCGGTCTTACCGGCCTACGCAAGAAACTTTTTTATAAAACATAGTAAGGTTGCACCGCTGAGATTTATGAGATTTGGGCTAAACTTTAATTATTGCCCCAAAAAAAGAAATATATGTCGTTGATCATTCCAGGATAATTGTTCTACAGAGTGTTAAAATATGCTCGATTTTGATTGAGCAACATCTCCCTGGTGTCACCTATATGTCACCTAAAAGAAAAAAGACTCTCAACGAAAATCGCTGAAAGCCTTTGATATCAGTGGCTGGAGATCA
>JAAEKY010000180.1 GCA_024227235.1 Desulfobacteraceae bacterium
AATCATGAATATTACAAAGGGAAGCTATGCAAACATTGGAAAAAGATTTTTAAGTTCCCCAAAAACGGTCCCAAGGGACTTAAAAACACAACCTATTACATAGACTATCAGGATGTGCGCATAATATCTCTTGATTCCAACGCAAAGATCGAGCCACAAACAAAATGGCTCCGAAATGTCCTAAAAGAAAACGATAACAAATGGACCATAATTGCCTTTCACCATCCTGTATATTTCGTATCAAAAAGCAGAGATCCTAAAAAACTCAGGAATACATGGCTACCAATTATCGACGAATATGGCGTCGACCTCATATTGCAGGGACACGATCATGCGTATGTCAGAACCGATTTAGTAAAATTTAATGATAAAAAATTCGATGGCATAGAATCAAACATGGATGAGGGGACCATATACGCTGTCTCCGTAAGCGGACCTAAAATGTATGACCCCGTAATCAGCAATGCAGTAATGAAAAGAAAGGCCGCTAACACGCAATTATATCAATTAATCAATATAAACGAAAACAATCTTCATTATGAGGCCAAAACAGCAGACGGTGAAATCTATGACGCTTTCACATTGACAAAACAACCTAATGGAAAAAAAATACTTACTGATGAAATACCAGTCATACCCGAAAGAAAGTAAAAAAATTCATTATGCGAGCAATAAAAGATTACTCTCTTCAGGAGTTAGGTCATCTGATACACAAGGTTGAGTCCATTATCAACGGGGGGGAACCTAAAGCAAATAGATTCATTTTTCTGCAAAAATCAGCAAGGTTCTTAAATTTGGGGTCTCTAAAAAAAACCATTATTGGCAGGTGGGACCCTGGAGTAGCGAACGCCTATATAAGGTTATACCCTGATTGCCCGAAAACTGCTTTTCGAATGCTGTATCAGGCTGCATTTAAAAAGGTTGATTTCTTTTCCTCTGCGGATGTTATTGTCATAAGGGCGAATATAAGCCTGTTTTATCTTTCCAAAGGCATTCGTGTAAAATTATACATGCCGGGTGGCGTCAGGTCATTGGCTGAGTTCAAAAATGAAATTATTACCAGGGAAAAAATTGAGGCATCCGGACTGATAAATGCACCAAAACTGCTGAGCAGCAACCTGGAAAGTGCGCCGTTCTTTTTTGCCGATGAAATAATATTTGGCGACTTA
>JAAEKY010000181.1 GCA_024227235.1 Desulfobacteraceae bacterium
CCCAAATGATCCTTATGAAAGTAGGCCACTGCATTGCTCTTGATCATGGCAATTCTAAAATTTCCGGCAAAGATGTATTTAGACACCATGCCATTGCGCACTTCATAATGAGATCCCACATAATTGGTGGTAAACGTATCATTTACTGCAAGGGGTTAGGGTCAAATCTTTAATCTTGACAAATCATTTATAATGCCTTTAAAATATTCCCTCAACACAGACTCATCCTCCATTTTTAGCCGCAGCCTTTTTCTGGCCACACTGACGGCGCTATAATCAATCCCACCCACCAAACGATCTATTTCCGGTTGGGTGATAGAGCAATATCGATACAGAATCTCCATAAGCATCGCCCGTTCAATTGAATTCTTTCCCCGGCGGCAGAGTTTGGCCCGATCCTGTTCAACAACAGAGCAAAACATTGTGATTATCGCTTCAGGGCTATGCCCGGCTTGGATTCTTTTCAGATGAAGCTGCTCCCGATAGGCATTTTTCTTATCAAGATATTTATTCTTAATATATTATTTAAAATCAACTGATCCGACAATACCACTGCCATTACCCAGTTCAAGTGGACTTGGATTATCTGGGTTTAAATAGCCTGTAAAGCTGCTGTAGACAAACTCCATAAGGATTCTAATTTTTGTTTTGATGCTTTTTGCAAAGTGTTTTTTGATTCTGATCGGATTTAGATGGATATATCTGGATATATCTGGATACTTCATCCAAATAATTTTTGGCCTGGATCAAATATGATTTATACCGTCCCTGGTATAAATGCCCTGAGCGGCGATGGCGGCGGTTGAATGCTGTGGTATAGGATATGTTGAAGTGCCTCATAAAATCAGACAGATTCCCCTCAGGTGTTAGATTTGACCCCAAATTCCCATGAAACAAAAAAACAAAGATAATATTTTTTTTGTTTTTAGTGCATATTTCCCATTTCGGTTGACAATATGCACTAAAAAATGGCAGGTGAATGTGTTTTAAATTAAGATTTTTTAAACAAATCAGTGCTCAGGTATCGTTCTCCAGTATCAGGGATGATAAACACGATAGTTTTTTCTTTGTTTTCAGGGCGAAAAGCCATTATCTTTGCTGCATGAAAGGCAGCGCCAGAAGAAATACCGCAAAGAATGCCTTCATTCTGGGCAAGATCTTTGGCTCCTTGAATGGCCTGTTCGTTTTCAACCTGGACAACTTCATCAAGAATATCAACATTCAGGTTATCCGGGATAAAGCCGGCGCCGATGCCCTGTATTTTGTGGGGACCTGGGGCTTTGCCGGAAATAACAGGTGAGGCCGAAGGTTCCACAGCAATGGATTTTAAATCAGGTTTTTTTTCTTTTAACACTTCTGAAACCCCGGTAATGGTTCCGCCAGTGCCTACGCCTGCCACAAAGATATCGATTTGGCCGTTGGTATCATTCCAAATTTCAAGGGCTGTGGTTTGCCTGTGTATTTCAGGATTGGCGGGATTAGAAAATTGATCCGGCATAAATGAATTCGGTGTTTCTTGAACAATTTCTTCTGCTTTGGCAATGGCGCCTTTCATGCCTTTGGATCCTTCAGTTAGAACAAGAGTGGCACCCAGGTGCTTGAGCAGGGCGCGTCGTTCAAGGCTCATGGTTTCAGGCATGGTTAGGATCAGTTTTAGTCCTTTTACACGGGTGACAAAAGCTAAGGCGATGCCGGTGTTGCCGCTGGTGGGTTCAATAATGGTAGAATCTGAATTAATTTTCCCGGTTTTAAAGGCATCCTCTATCATGGCAAGGCCGATCCTGTCTTTTACACTTGCCGCAGGATTGAAAAATTCAGGTTTTCCGAAAATTTTGGCACCTGTTTCTTTGCTGGCGGATTCAATATATACCAATGGGGTATTAAAGCATGTTTTTGTAATATCAGATTTGGTGTTCATTATTTAATTCCTCCAAATTTTCCTGGTATTTGTAAATAAGGCGGGGAGACTCAATAAATACTTTTGTGTCTGCCGGGATAGAGCTTGTGAGCCACACATTACCGCCGACAACAGACCGAGCGCCAATAACGGTTTTTCCCCCTAAGATAGTGGCGCCTGAATAGATGATGACATCCTTTTCAATGGTGGGATGACGTTTGGCACCTCGAAGCTTTTCTCCGGCATTCGGGGGAAGTGACAGGGCACCAATAGTCACATTCTGATAGACTCTGACATTGTTTCCGATCACACTGGTTTCACCGACAACAATACCGGTCCCATGATCAATAACAAATCTTTTTCCGATTTTTGCGCCCGGGTGAATATCGATTCCAGTCAGGCTGTGAGCATGTTCTGTCATGATTCTTGGCAGTTGAGGTACATTCAGGTTGGAAAGAATATGAGCAATCCTGTAGACGGTGATGGCATAAAGGCCTGGATAGGAAAAAATAACCTCATCATGGCTTTTAGCAGCAGGATCGCCATCATAAGCGCCTTTAATATCTTCAGCAAGCATTATGCGAAGATTGGGAATTCCCTGAATCACTTTTAAGGCAATAGTATTGCCCGAATTTTCACATTCTGAGCAGGTCTGGCCGTACCGCAGGCAATCGTGCCTTAAAACATGAATAATTTGTTCTGATAAAATATCATAAAGCTGCGAGATGCTCTGACCAAGATTATAAACAAGATTTGCGCCATCGATTTTTTCATCAGAAAAATAGCCTGGGAAAAGAATCTGTCTGAATTTATCAATCATTTCTTTTACAGAGGTTGAAAAATGAATGGGTTCATCCCCGATATGGGCAAAACATCTTTCATCTTCTAAAGATTCTAAAATGGTATTGATTACTTTTGGCAGCTCTTTGCGATGCACAGATGCATTTTCTCTTCCAGTCTGGCAAAATGTGTTTTTAAATATATCATCCATAGTTGTTCTCTTTATTTTATACTTCGAAAAAATTTTGAAAGACTTTGCAGACTTTGCACTCCACCATTTTGTCTTCCCATGAATTGTGGGCTTTGCCGCTGCATTTGGTGCCATTGATAAACCAGCAAATATCGCCGGCCTTAAATTCCCATGCCGGGCATTCTTTTTGCATTTTTTCAGGGCATTTTCGGATATCCCAGCATTTATCAGACTGTTTGCCATCACTCATGTATGTTCTGGAAAGTAAAAAAAGCAGCTGCCGTTCAACATGGTGCGGGATTTTACGCCAGCTTTGTTCATAGCTGTGAATAGCCTTAATTGAAACGCCGAGAAGCTGTGCCAATTCTTTTTGTGTTTTGTTCAGCTTTGCCCTGATATCTTTGAATTTACTGCTTTCCATTATTATTATTTCCTGAATTAGGGATTATCCTTATTTTTTATTTCAGTTGAACAAACATATGCCACAAAGTGGGAGCTGTCAATGGGAAAACAATGATATTTAAAGGATGATATGGTATCGAAAGTATAAAAAACATTGGTTGACGCGAAGAATTTTTGCATTACTTTATATGATGAATTATGAATAATAATGAGAAATAGCAAAAAGGGTGCTTTATGAAATTTGAAAAATTGACGGTGAAGTCACAAGACCTGTTGGAAACCGCACATGATTTGGCTCAAAAGTACGGCAATCAAGCCATTGAACCCATCCATTTTTTACAGGCCATGTTAGAAGATGACCAGGGTGTTGTCCTGTCCATCTTAAAAAAGATCGGCATCCAGGTGGGTGTGCTGAAATCAGATGTTCAGACTATGATTGAAAAATTGGTTCAAGTATCGGGGGCTGCCGACATATATTTATCCAGAGATGGTAAAAAGATTTTGGATCAATCATTTTCAGAAGCTCAAAAGATGAAAGATCAATATGTGAGTCTTGAGCATATTCTGTTGACGCTTGCAAGTATAAAAGGTCAGGCTTATAGTGTTTTAAAGCAAAACGGGGTGACACGGGAGGCCATTCTTAGCGTATTAAAAGATATCAGGGGGAACCAGAGTGTGACAGATCAGAATCCAGAAGAAAAATATCAGGCACTTGAAAAGTTTGGACGGGATTTAACCGCTTTAGCCCGCGAAGGAAAGTTAGACCCAGTTATCGGAAGAGATGAAGAGATTAGACGGATTGTACAGGTGCTTTCAAGGCGCAGGAAAAATAATCCTGTGCTGATCGGGGAACCCGGTGTCGGTAAAACCGCTATTGTAGAAGGGTTGGCTCAAAGAATTATCGAAGGTGATGTATCAGACACTTTGAAAAACAGGCGGGTGATTGCCCTTGATATAGGGGCACTTTTGGCAGGGGCTAAATTTCGGGGTGAATTTGAAGAGCGGTTGAAAGCCGTATTAAAAGAAGTGGAAGCAGCCGAAGGCGAGGTGGTGCTTTTTATTGATGAATTGCATACAGTTGTAGGCGCTGGGGCGGCCGAAGGGTCTGTGGATGCGTCCAATATGCTCAAACCTGCCCTTGCAAGAGGAACCTTGCGGTGTGTTGGCGCTACCACATTGAATGAATATCGAAAGTATATTGAAAAAGATGCTGCCCTGGAACGTAGATTTCAGCAGGTGCTCGCAAAAGAACCCTCTGTGGAAGATACCATTTCTATTTTAAGAGGGTTAAAAGAAAAATATGAGGTCCATCATGGCATACGGATAAAGGACTCAGCCATTGTGGCTGCCGCAACCTTGTCCAACCGGTATATTGCGGATCGGTTTTTACCCGACAAGGCAGTTGACTTGATTGATGAATGTGCGTCCCGGCTGAGAATAGAGATTGATTCTATGCCAAGGGCCATAGATGAGATCCAGCGAAAAATCACGCAGGCTCAGATTGAACGGCAGGCATTGCTCAAGGAAAGAGACAAGGCATCTCAAAAGCGGTTGGAAAAATTGGAACAAGACATTGCTGTCATGAAAGAGGAAGTAGGGCCGCTGAAACTTCATTGGGACAGTGAAAAGCAACTGATTCAGGAGATCAGTGGCATCCGGGAAGATATTGATCGATTTCAGACACAGGCCCATGTAGCAGAGCGGAATGGAGATTTAGAAAAGGTGGCTCAGATCAGGTACGGCACGATTGAACAATTGCAAAAAGATTTAAAAACAAAGAAGTTGTCGCTCAATGATCTTCAACGTGATAAACAAATGCTCAAAGAAGATGTGGAAGAGTCTGATGTGGCAGAGGTGGTGTCTGTCTGGACAGGCATCCCTGTATCAAAAATGCTCAAGGGTGAGCAGGAAAAACTGGTTCAGATGGAAAAGCATATTAAGAAAAGGGTGATGGGTCAGCAAAAGGCGATTGATGCCGTATCCAATGCAGTCCGGCGTGCCAGGTCAGGACTTGGGGCGGAGGACCGGCCCATAGGGACCTTTATATTTATGGGGCCGACAGGTGTTGGAAAGACAGAGCTTGCAAAATCCTTGGCTGAATTTATTTTTGACAGCGAAAAAGCCATGATCCGTGTGGATATGTCTGAATATATGGAAAAACACTCTGTGGCGCGGTTGATTGGTGCACCTCCAGGATATGTGGGGTATGATGAAGGCGGGTTCTTAACAGAAGCAGTCAGACGGCGACCATATTCCGTGATTTTGTTTGATGAGATTGAAAAAGCCCACCAGGATGTGTTCAATGTACTGCTACAGGTTTTGGATGACGGCAGGATGACAGATGGTCACGGCAGGACGGTTGATTTTAGAAACACCATTATTATCATGACGTCTAATGTGGGGTCCCGGTTTTTGCAGGAAGCAGGCGTCAACGGCCTTGAAGGTGAAGATGTCCAGAAGGGGATTGCCCATGCCTTAAAAGAAGTGTTCAGACCTGAATTTTTAAACCGGGTGGATGAAATTATTACTTTTCATGAGCTTACCATGGATGATATAAAACGCATCGGTGCTATCCAGATAGAAAAATTAAATGACCGGCTCAAATCTCGTGGGTTGAACATTCATCTGGATGAAAGTGCTATGGATTATCTGGCGCAAAAGGGATATGACCCAACGTTTGGAGCACGGCCCTTAAAGCGGGTGATCCAGCAGGAACTTGAGAACCCCTTGTCCATGGCAATCCTGAAAGGCGAATTCAGCCAGGATGAGACCATTGAATTTAGATTTGATGGGGGGCAAAATAAGTTGAAAATATTGTCGTGAAGAGCTAATCAGTGATGATTTTTTATATTCCGGCAGGGATAAAAGGCAATACTTTAGCCTAAACTCCACCGGACGTCCATGTCCGGTGAACAGGTGAAACCACTGCTCTTAGGCATCCTGTCATCACAGCGGTTAAAACCCGGCAAAAGCATTGCCTTTCACCCCGGCCTTTGGCTGTAGCTTATGTAAAATCAATTTGTTTTGTTAAGTATCGGAACATAATTTAAAAGTATAATAATTAGGAGGGGACAAACATGGCAGAGAAAATTAATTCTGTAAAATTTCAAGATGAGTTTCGAGTATGTCCAATCTGTGGTTACAAAGACGGATTCCATACCATGCTGAAAAAAGAGAAAGATCAACTTAAATGGCTTTTTATCTGTCCTTCCTGCCATGAAATATTTGATATCGGGTATGGTGTTGAAAATTTTAAGAAAAAAGCAATTTAAAACTGGTCGATATAATCTTTTAGATCTTCATTTTTGTCAAGAAACCTGTAAAGGGTTGCTCTGCCAACACCTAATACCCGGGCAGCTTTAGATTTATTTCCCCCTGCTTTTCTGATAGCAGCTTTAACCGATTCATTATCAAGTTTGCCTTTGGCCTGCAGGATATCGGGCTCTAAATATTTTTTGGAGGCCCCAAAGTTAATGTCTGTGTTTTGGGTAATTTCTTTTGGAAGATCTGTTGGTAAAATTTCTTTGCCTCGGGATCGTACCACAGAAAACTGTATCACATTTTTTAATTCCCTGACATTTCCCGGCCAATGGTAATCGAGCATGAAATCAAGGCTCTCTGCTGAAAGATCTGGAACCGGATGGTTGCTTTCCTGTTCTGCTTGTTTTAAAAAGTGGGCTGCCAAAAGAGGGATATCACTTTTTCGATGTCTTAATGGGGGCAGTTCAATTGGAATGACATTGAGCCTGTAAAAAAGATCTTCCCTGAATTTGCCGGATTTTACCTGGTCTTTCAAGTTTTTATTGGTGGCACTGATAATCCTCACATCTACAGATACTTTTTTTTCGCCACCCACTTTTTCAAAAGAGCCTTCCTGTAAAAATCTTAATAATTTTACCTGAGTATTTAAGGGGAGCTCAGCGACTTCATCTAAAAGGAGGGTCCCTTTATCTGCCAGCTCAAATCTACCTTTTCTCTCTTTAATGGCCCCTGAAAAAGCCCCTTTAACATGTCCGAATAATTCACTTTCCACAATGCCTTCAGGAAGCGCGCCGCAGTTTACAGGGACAAACGCGCCGCTGCCGTATGAACTGACATCATGAATGGCATAAGCCACCCGCTCTTTTCCTGTACCTGTATCACCTGAGATATGAACAGGATAATTGTACATGGCCACATCTCTTATTTGTCTGAAAATGTCCTGCATGAGTTTGTCTTTACCGATAATGCCTGCAAAATTAGATAGGTTCTCAGCTTTTAAAGACAAATTTAATGTTTCAGTCACATCTTTGAAAGATGCAAGCACACCCTTAAATATATTGTCTTTTCCAATGATGGGCGAGACATTCATTTCAAGCTGGCGGGTAGCACCATCTTTTGTGACAATGTTTAAAGGATATTCTTTTGATCCGGCAGGAAACTGAGGTATATCGCCACAAAATGAACATTTTCCACCGCAAAAGGGTGTATCAAAAACCATATGGCAATCTTGGCCAATAGCCTCTTCTTTTGAATATCCAGTAATTCTTTCTGCTTCTTTATTAAAAACGGTGATGATTCTTTTATCGGTATGGGCAATGATGCCAAGCTTTAAATTGTCGAGAACCAGATTTAGATTGTCCCGGTCCAGTATGGTCTGTGTCAAGTCGTTCATGGTCAGTCGTCCCAATTAAAAAAGTAATAATATTGGCTACTGATCAGGTAAATGACACATTTGTGTATCAGGTGCAATGTTTTTTTTTAGGGGGCTTAGAAAGTTATTCCCAGGTGATACAATCTTTGGGACAGTTTTTTACGACTTCATGAATATCTTCGTCAGAATAGTCATCAAGAGAAAGGACATCAACAAATCCTGCATCATTGATCCGGAATGCATGGGGAGCCAGTTCTGTGCAAATTTCACAAAGAATACAAGTGCTTAGATCAACGACAGGCGTTTTTTTATCGGATAGGATTTTCATTTTATTTTAAATGCCATTTTGTTTCTTTTTGTTTGTGTGCGTGCGCTTCTTTTTGCGCAAGATCAAGAAGCCTGTATCCTGAGTCCAGCAATATACCATAGAGAACACCACAGCTTGGGTCTTCTCTTTGTTCATAACCTGTTTGCGCAAGTCGAATCATTTCTTGTGCAAGATCAATGGTACGGGTAATATTTATGTCACATTTTTTATCAAGCATTATTCTTTATTTACCTATATTGTTTATCAAACATTTGACTTATATTCTTTCAACGGTTTATTTTAATAAATAGTTTAATCATAACAATTTCAATATATTTTTAATTTTCAATAAACATGCCAGAAGAGAGCTTCATGCAAATATTTTGTGGCTTTCGCAGGACAAGGCCATATCTGAAATTTTTGTTGTCACAAAATTCCACTGATCAAATATTTCAATCTGGCTGTCATCTTTAACAATATTTTCGGGGACAATACTGCAATTAAATCGATTTGCGTTATGGAGCGCTCGGATGGCATATCCTTTTTTTATGGGATCAGTTGAATGTAAAAATCCAAATAAGAGTCCTTCTGTTTTTTTATTTAAATCATCTGAAAACGACTCAAGATATGTTCCAATACCCCATAAAATACCTCTTTGAAGCATCTCGTGTTCAAGAAAGTTTCCATCAGGATCCAAATATGAGAAAAGAATGGATTTAAATTCCAAGGCAAGCTCCGGGCTTTGACAAAGGATTTCTCCCATGGCTTCTGGTGACCCCCATCCAATTCCTCCGGATTCATCATTCAAATTCCACATGATTCGTCTCAAAACAATCCGTGCTTTTTCTATATTGCTTTTTTCCATCCTTGAGCCAAGAGCACCCATTGCAACTATACTTCTGAATTTCAATAGTTCATTGGTATGGTAAAAATGGGAAAAAAGATGACCCACTAATTGTTCATTAGGAATCTGGCTTAACATTTCTAATGCCTTCTTACGATGGGACCCTATAAGTATTTTTCCCACTTTTTTCTTTGTTTTTCTTCCATAAGGTTTTGACATGGAACACCTGCTTATGTTTAAAAAGCATTAAACTTTATAAATTAAAGAAAGCATAAAGTATGCCAGGCTTTGAATAGTATTTGTAAGGCGTGGAATTTGTTGAAACCCTATTACATTTGCTATGGTTTTTGTCTCAAGTATGGTACAATTATGTTTCAGGACACCAGGAAAAATGTTCTCTTTTAGAAATAACCCTTCTTTTTTTGATAGTACTGTACAAAAAAAGAGTTTTAATAAAGGAAATTAAGATAAGGTTAAATATATGAAAGAATTTTTAAGTCCCACTTACTTTATTGACAGTGATCATCCAGATATTGTTGAATTCGCAATCCAAAATTGTAAATCTAATGAAACAAATATAAAAAAGGCGGTTCAGCTGTATTATGCTGTCAGAGACAGCTTAAGATACAACCCTTACAGCATTGAGCCTATGAAAGAAACCATGAAGGCAAGCGCTGTTTTAAAAAAAGGTTATGGATATTGTGTGGCCAAGGCGGTTGTGCTGGCAGCGTGTGCCCGGAGTCAAAATATTCCTGCTAGACTTGGATTCGCAAATGTTAAAAACCATCTGAATTCCAAACGGTTGAAGGAATTGATGGGTACCAACGTTTTTGTATACCATGGATTTACAGAAATTTTTTTAGAGGATAAATGGGTAAAGGCAACTCCTGCATTTAATGTGGAGCTTTGCAACAGCTTTAATGTTAAACCTCTGGAATTTGACGGGACACAAGATTCCATATTCCATCCGTTTGATGCATCAGGAAACAAACATATGGAATATATAATCGATCATGGGTCATTTGCAGAACTTCCCTGGGATACAATTCTTGCAGCGATGCAGGAAAGCTACCCAAAGTATTTTGAGGATCTTGAAAGACGGAACAAGGATTTTTCCACCGAAGCTTTAAAAGAAAATCAATAATGTTATCATAGCTTTAAGACCTCACTTTATTGCTGCCGGAACGCTGCGGATACCTCATGAGTCAGTTTTAATACTTTTTTTGCAGATTCAAGATCAAGCGAGCCTGTACCACAGCTGGGCGTAATAAAGGATTGTGAAATGATCGTTTGTTTATCAATGCCAATCTTTTCTGATAACTCATCCATCTGATCGTTTAAGCGTTGAATAAGCCCCTGGGTGGTTTGGGACGCAATAAGCGTTGCCTTGGCTGTCGGAATAATGCCCCAGGCAAGAATTTTGCCTTTTTCCAGGTATGCTTTAATATCTTCAGGGTAAAGAATGAATTTATCAAAAAAGGAATAGGCATCAAAGCTGATGATGTCTATCTTCGATCCTAAAAGCATATCCCATTCAGTATTGGCACACACATGAACGCCGGCAAGGCCGTTTTCAGCATGTATTTCCAGGGCGATCGCCTCAATGCTTTGAGTGACATCCTCTTTGGTAATAGTGATATAAGCCGAGGTCCCAAATCCTGCCAAGGCGGGTTCATCAATGAAAATAATAGGGACAGCCCCTCTTTTAGAAAATTCTTTTGCCTGCCATCTGGCATTCATGGCAAGCTTTTTTATGGCAGCATCTTTTAATTGATCATTATAAAAAATATTTCTATCCTGTTCATCTTTTACAGCGGTTCCAAAAGTAATGGGGCCTGTTACCTGGCCTTTTAAAGCAGTAAAAGTGGTTTTAGTTTCATCTACCTGTTTTAAAAATTCAAAAAATCCTTTCCCTCTTGTTCCGGACAGCGCAAACCGTGAAGCACCAAGATCAGATCCAGATTCTGATGCGGTTAGATACGCTTCAAAAAAGGCAATGAACTCCTCGTCAAAGTCTGATTTTGATGTATCAAGGATATTTTTTTGAGTGCCCTCGGTAAAGCCTGGCAGTCCTGGAAGAAATTGATTGATCATTCCTTCTTCCTTATTCTGTGGCAGTTGCACCCAAAGCGGAATATCAGGGGTATAGTCAAGAACAAGTTTTGTGGCTTTCTCATGGTTATCCATGGGAAGACTTCCGATTAACAGGGGCAGGCCATTGGCTTTAAAATTTTTCATTTTATATATTCTCCAGTAAATGAACAGTCTGCTGTATATAACAAATTTTTTTTGGTTTGTATTTTAAAATGTTTATTTTCTGGAGGGTTAAAAAACAAAGCGGGC
>JAAEKY010000182.1 GCA_024227235.1 Desulfobacteraceae bacterium
AACATGTAAAACTCTTGGATACCCTCGAGAAAAACTCATGTTTATGAGTTATAAAAACTACGTTACTGAAGAAGGTGTTGCCCTTATATATAAGGAATTCGACAACCTGTTAAAACAAAAATCAGGTGCAAACTCTATTGAATATGACATTATCACAAGTACTGGAGAAATTAGATCTATTGAGACTTCCATATCACCACTATGCAATCCTGGTGGTGAACCGGTTGGTTTCAGTTGTCTTGCCCGTGACATAACAGAAAAAAAAGAATCGCAAAAGAAACAAAAAACCCTTGAAAAGCAAATCCTTCAGGCACAAAAGTTAGAGGCAATCGGGCATCTGGCAGGCGGTATTGCCCATGATTTTAATAATGTACTTACAGCGATTTCAGGTAATGCTAAGCTTTTAATGATGGATAATGAATTTTTTCCTGAAAAAAGCCTTAAAAACCTAAACAATATAGTAGAAGCCACTGAAAGAGCAGGAACTTTAATCAGCCAGGTTCTTACCTTTAGCAGGCAAAACAACGAAGAAACTCTGCTTCCTATAAAGTTTGATTTGATTCTAAAAGAGGCCATAAGGTTTATCAGAAGCACCACCTCAACAAGTATTGATATCAAATCTACAATTAACTCAAACGATCATTATATTTTAGCAGATTCTACCCAAATCCATCAGGTAATTATGAATCTTTGTACAAACGCAAAATATGCAATGGAAGATCAGAGCAGTGGCACAATTGATATCAGATTATCACCTGTGGAGCTCGATAATTTTACAGGTGTAGCAGGCAATAATCTAAGTGGCACTTTTTTTGAACTTCATGTCAGTGATACAGGCGATGGTATGACACCGGAAGTTTTAGATAAAATCTTCAACCCATTTTATACAACAAAAGATAAAGATAAAGGAACTGGTCTTGG
>JAAEKY010000183.1 GCA_024227235.1 Desulfobacteraceae bacterium
CAGGTTAAGTCATCAGCCTTGGATATACGCGGATGTAAAAACGGTTATCGAAGCCACACTCTATCTTCTTTTTTTAGATACCCGGCAGGACAAGACGTTAAAAAAATATATTCCTACAGGCCCAGTTAATGAGGACTCTCCAAAAACCTTAGACGCCTCCATTGATCTGCTTTGTGATGATCTACCGTTAAAGACCAAAACATTTATTGCTAAATTGGCGCCTGAGCATATTCAAAAACTTTATTTTACGGTGATGGAATATACCCGGCATCGTCTTGGATTTGATGCGGGAAATGAGGTCCTTTTAAAGGATTGTCGGTTTAAGACGAAAGATGACAGTTTAACAGTTGAAGATGCGGTGATGGAAATTTTGAAACGATTAAAAAAATCTCTTGAAAAAGATCATATATTAAGAGTGGTTAAATGATACCCATTCGAGACACACAACCATCCAATTGTTTCCCGGTTGTAACCTACATTCTCATGGGACTGAACTTGATGGTTTTTGGTTTTCAAATCCAGAGCGGATTTGATAATGAAGCCCTTTTTTATACATTTGGATTGGTACCCGCAAAATATACAGTCCATGAGATGTCGAGACATTTTACATTACTCAATCAAATATTGTCTGTTTTTACATATATGTTTTTACATGGCGGGTTTTTACATTTTATCGGGAATATGTGGACCTTATATATTTTTGGAGACAATGTTGAAGAGCATTTTGGTTCTTTTAGATTTTTAGGGTTTTATTTAATATGCGGCATTATCTCCGGTCTGTTTCATTTTTTCACAAATCCAGCTTCAATGGTTCCGACTATTGGTGCAAGCGGCGCCATCGCCGGGGTAATGGGGGCTTATTTTTTACTTTTCCCTAAATCAAAGATTTTAACGGTAATTCCCATTATCATAATTCCTTTGTTTTTTGAAATACCGGCCTTTATTTTTCTAGGCGTCTGGTTTTTAATCCAATTTTTAAATGCAGCAGGCAGCGGTGCAGGATCCGGCATTGCCTGGTGGGCTCACATTGGTGGATTTATAGCAGGGCTTATTTTGGTGAAGCTGAATAAAAAATTACCGGAAACGGGCACTCGCCAAAAGATCAGCCAATTCACGGCTAAAAAACGCACCCCAAAACTCCAAATGATTGTTACATCAGGCAATCCTGACAGTTCAGATCTTTATGGAGATATTAGTATTACATCCATTGAAGCCATAACGGGTTCAAATAAATTAGTAACGATTCCATGGGGGTTCTATAAGCCTTTATATAAAGTTAAGATTCCATCCGGGGTTAAACAAGGCACTCGTTTAAGACTTGCCAGAATGGGGAAGGTGAGTCCTACGGGAGGAAAAGGCAACATGTATCTTACGGTGAATATTAAAAATGCAATTTAAAAAAGTTTTATCCGTTTTTATCGGGATTATTTTAGGGCTGTCAATATGCTTGCTTATGATCTTTATTAATCTTCCTAATATTGTAGAATCTCAGGCTGAAAAAAGATTGCCGCAATTCTTAAATTCGGCAGAGGTTGACTTTCATATACAAAAATTGGGTTTATATAACACATTTGTATCTAAGCTTCGGTTTGGCAAAGGCCTTACAATTGATTTTATAAATATTGATTATGGTATTAATGGATTATCAAGCCTTAACATAGATACGATCACCCTATCTGGATTAAAGATTATTGCCAGTATCGATAAAAACAATCAAATAAAAATTCAGGGTCTTGAGTTGCCCAAATCGGAAAAATCTAAAACTTTCAAAATAGAGAATCCGTTTTTAGCTTGGCTTCCTAAAAAGATCATTTTAAAGAACAGTAAAATTATTTTACATAAGGGTAGCCAGGAATTTGTAATTCCATTTGATATATTGTCGAGCCTTAAATTAAATGATGATAAAGTTGTTGCACAAATCCTTTTCCATCCATTTGGTGAAAATATCAGTGCTAAAGTCACATATGATATGAACAAAGGAATCGAGGGGGTTGCCATTGAGGGAAAGTCCTTTGATGTAGGCCATATCAATCAAATGATTCCAAAAAATATTGATGGCTTTAATGTAAACGATTTTGTTGATTTTAAATTAGAATCATCTGCTCCATTGAAGAAATGGAAAATATGGGTGTCTAATATTGATATGGAAAAACCACTTAAAACTACCATCAATGATTTAAATGCCATGATGTTAATACAACAGAAAAAAATCAATGTGGATGGCAGCTTCAACTTAATTCATCAGCCAATTCCAGCTGTCCAAATGAAATATGGGTTGATCCTTGATTTAGAAAAAGACATTTTCTTTGATTTGAATTTTTCAAACGATAAAATGGATGATTTTAAATTAACTCATGAATCAAAATCTGCAAAACTAAAAAATTTAAAAATACTTGCAACGTTTCAAGGGACCCCTGAAAAGAGCAATGGGAAAGTAGACATAAAATTAGATGGCGGACAGATTCAATATGAAAAAGAAAGCCTTCATTTTTCTAATACCCAAATACTGACAGATATTTCTGCAGATTTTTCAGAAGAGGGGAAAGGAATCGGGTCAAAATTTAATATTATTTCAAAAAATATTCAGACCAAATCAAACGGGATAAATGCATCTTTTCCTTTGGCATCCATTTCAGGACAATGCCAGGTTGATAAAAAATATACGCTCAAAGGCTTTATGACATTAAACGCATCAAAAGGGAAAATATCATCTGCCAAATTTAAAACCCATGCATCTGATATCTCGGTTGAAATCCCGGTTCAATATCCAACCCCAAAAAAAGAACTAATCGGTAAGTACTCCATCCCAAGCATTTCATATGATAAGCAATACCATTTGAGTGCAAAGGGTAAAATACGCCAAAGAAAGCTTTTGGAATTTCTTGTGGATGGACGTGTTTCTTTTAAGTCGTTACCTGCAATGGAACCCATCTTTAATTCAGTGGTTGGATTTAAAAATGGGGTGCATGCAAATGTTGATTTTGAAACAAATTCATTTAATGTA
>JAAEKY010000184.1 GCA_024227235.1 Desulfobacteraceae bacterium
AGCAATCTTGAAATAAAATTAAAATCACTTTCCCCGTACTGTACGCAGTATACCCTTTTTTTATACTTTGATTCGCTCTGAAGCTTCCATTTAAAATCCATCATCTTGTTGTCTTTAAATTTCTGCTCTACAATATCAACAACGCTTTTTTCCTGAAATATCCGGGAATTGGATGTTTTTTTGAGGGGCCACAGCCATGGAACAAGGGTCGCCGTGTAGTATGAAAACAAGGGCTGTTCACCGGATTCTCCGCCCCCCCTGCCCTGTTCGAATTTTGAGACAATCCCGTTGATATACCGAACTTCACCATTTCCCCTCTCAATATGAATGGTAACGGACGCACCGATAACATCCTTAAAGGCGATGTTATGATCTTCGGAAATCATGGTCAGATGAAACTCAAAACACCTTGAAATAGTTTCAGTCCCTTTAAAACCGGTCAGCAGCAGAACATCCTTTCCCAAGGGTGTTTCAATGGATATGAGTTTATTTTGTTGCGTGGCCTTCATTTCCCCCTCTTATGTTAAGATGTATAAAGGATAAAAAACAGG
>JAAEKY010000185.1 GCA_024227235.1 Desulfobacteraceae bacterium
AGGTGTAAAATGAATAACCTACAACGCACCTTTGTCCTACTTGTTACTGGATTTCTGCTTTGCACTCTCTTTTTAAACTCCTCCATGGCTCAGTCTCCATCCAAATCTCCTAAAAGCATAAAAACCCAAATTATTTTTCGTTCCATGACGGCTAGGGAAAGTCAAAAATTTGATCGTCAATTGAAAAAAGAAAACCTAAAAAAATCAAGTGGCCAAGCGGTTTTGGATACTTTGAATTCTACCGGGGCAAATGCCTCATATGGTTCTGCTGATGCTATTCTTGATGTGGCAAAAGAAAACAAATCATACCTGATTAAAAATAGTAGAAAAGCTATAAAAAAAATTGTGAAAAAATCTGCCACAGTTAAATCAATAATTGGTAAAGGCAGTGGGAGTGTTAAAAAAGTTTTAAAAGGACTTGATTCACTTGATAAAGCAGGAACTGGGGGATCTTTTTTTGGTGCGGTTGCTGGTGGAGATACAGTAGGTGCTGGTGAAAGTCTATTGAATGCTGCAGGATCCGGCTATTCTGCAACAGTAGGTGGGAAAGCAGGCGCCATCCTCGGCAGCATGATTGCCCCAGGTCCGGGCACTGTGATAGGTGGTTTTATAGGTGCTGTTACCGGAGCACTGACTTACAATGAAGTAGTAGCTCCACAAGTTGAAAAAGCAGGAGATTATGCTTCCGACAAAATCACAAGTGGGGAAGCACAGATAGAAAAGAAAAGGCTTGAAATAAAAAGAGACATTAAAAAAAACTTTGATATTGTCTACCCCCATGGATATATGGGGCCATTAACAAAAGATCCTCTTACTGGGATGATTCATGATCTTAGACCTGATGTCCTCGCACAAAAGGCCGACAAAATAAAACGGGCTAATACCAAAGAATTTAATGAGAAGGTTGAGCAAGAAATTCAAAAAAATAAAAAAAAGATGGAGTGGAAGTTCACTCCTGATAAAAAAGAACCTGAAAAAAAAACAACCGCCTTTAAAGCGAAAAATGCGATACCAGATGTTAGAAATAAATCGCTTAAA
>JAAEKY010000186.1 GCA_024227235.1 Desulfobacteraceae bacterium
GGCCATTGATAAAATGGCAACGTCAATGGCAGTTACGTTTAAGAAGCATGCTGAAAAACGTTAACAAAACACTACAGCGGACTGGAAGAAGCTCGGTGGCCTAACGGGAAAGGCTTTGGGCCAGCCGCTGAGTTAAGCGTTGTGCATCAAATTAAATGACTGACCAAGATGAAATAAAAGTGTTTATCGCCTACGTAATTATATGGGCAATTATTGGTCTGATTTTTACTTTTTTAAGTAAAAAGGCTGGTAGTATCAAGAAGAAAAAAATGATAGATAGGGTTGGGTTTATCATAATCTCACTATTCATTTTAGGAGTGACCATTTTTCTTCATATCCCAACACCAGGTATCATACTTTTATCCTTGGCATTCCCATTGGGTTATTATTTAAATGAGAGGTACATTTTTTACTGTCCCCATTGCATCAAAAAGACTCAACATCTTTTTACTACACAAGAGTTTTGTCCAAAATGTGGTATGAAAAAAGATGTTTAAAAACAATTACTAATATGCACAATCGGGATAGGACTCCCCATTACTGAGGAGCCCTCCCACAGCACCCGGCTTACGGATCACGTACCAAGGCGCTTCGGCTGATCAGGAAAGCCTGTGAAGGCTTCCCGGACGTTCGACTATCTGTGACGCTGCAAA
>JAAEKY010000187.1 GCA_024227235.1 Desulfobacteraceae bacterium
ATATATGCAGGTGTGCTTCCAAAAGACATCACTATTTTGCCTGATATGAAAGGCAAAGGCTGGGTGAAAAATCTATCTTATGCCATGGCTGAAGACAATGACCTTAAGCAATTGATAAAATCATTTATAGCAAATAGCAAAAGTGATCTTGCTGATCTTTACAGCCAGGCAAATGAAATACTTGCCCGTTGGACTCACACTGATGATATTGATCCTGATAAAGCAAGAGGTAAACAATATATTTTGAACCACAATTATACAAACCCCAAAATAAAAGGTGTTTTCAGAGTGTATGCCAAAGCACGTGAAGTAGCAATTTTAGAAAATTTTGCCGGCAAAAAATTTCAGATGAAAGTGGATGGTAAAACAACAAATAAGGTCAGTAGCGGTAAAACAGCCTGGGCAGTGCGGATTAAATATAATTATCTGCGCGATACTCTTGTGATCAACCTCTTGTCCCAGTCTCTTTTTGGTAAAGATGTTTATAATTTAAAAACTGCCAAATTAAAGAAAAATACCATGACTCTTTTACAAAACAAGCTATTATCTCCTGCAAATACAAATGAACAGCAAACAGCAGCAAACCTTTTCTCATCTTTTTTAAATCGTGATCATCTGGCTATTTTTAACAAACTTGATCCTCAAGTATTAAACAATACTGCTATCAGTAATATGTTAAATAATAATGGTGTTTCTTTATCTGTAGTAAATAGCAATGAAGTTTCCGGAACAATTTTGGACAAACAATTTGGAACAAATGCCGATGACACCTTGAGCGGCAGCCCAACCCTCTATGGGAAGAAAGGCAATGATACCCTGATAGGAAGTAGCGGCCATGATGTTCTTTTTGGGGGCAAGGGGGATGATGTTCTCAAAGGTGGTCATGGCAGTGATATTCTTTATGGCGGAGATGGCAACGATACTATTATTGCAGGAGGACATTATGGTCATGATATTCTGGAGGGTGGAGAAGGAAATGATACTCTCAAAGGCAATACTCGAGCATCCACTTATGTTTATAAATATGGTCACGGACATGACATAATTTCAGACAGCGGGAGCATAGGAAAAACTCCGGATGTACTTATCTTAAATGGCCTTGCGCGGAATAATATTAAACTTGAAAAGCAAGGCAATGATCTTATTTTGAAAATTCGTGCTTATCCAAAACTTGATTCTTACAAGTTTGGTTCTGTTTTAATCAAAGATTGCTTTGGAAAAGGAAGAATAGAGCGATTCCAATTTAAAGATCAAACCCTTAACTTTAATCAACTGCTTAGTAATTGAATTGATAGTTAAGGCTAAAGTAATAAAAGGAGATAAAAATGAGCGATGAGCAAAATTGTGTAGAGGAACACAAAAAACCAAACAAAAGTTCACCCCGTAAAAAGAAAATTCTTACAGGAATTTTGTGGCTATTGTTCTCAACTTCTTTTATAGCCATGCTTTTTTCAGGTATAGTTTCAATGAGACTTTTTCTGGCCCTATGTATTGGAATATGGGTACTTGCAAAATACTGGAGGAAAAAATTTGAGGCAGTAATGTTCCCTAAGTCGTTCACAGGCAAAGTCAAAGCATCTAAATTTTACCAGCTTTATTTTGTGACTGCTATGAAACAGCAGTGGTCTGCTGCTCTACTGCTTTTAAATGTATTCCCATTAGTATTAATGTCAGTTCATCTTCTTGACTTTATCAATCCTGTTTTAGATCTTGATGAAATGACAAAATATAAGGGTATAGTAGTCGGAGTTCATAGAGCTCCTGGAAACAGTTCCGGTCTGGATTATCTATGGGTCAAAACAGCAAAAGGAAGCACGATTAAGTTGGTAAATTTACTTGGTAAGGGTGATTATGATTATTTAAAAAAACTAACAGAACTAGATGAAATTACAGTATGGGTACAAAGAGAATGGAGCCTTCCTCCGGCGATGCATAGCCAAAGAGTTTGGCAACTAAAGCATGATAATCATTTTACCAAAAGATACAATAGAGATAGAGTTGAACGTTTTAATGTTATTGGCAAAATAATATTTTGCGCAAGTTTTTTATGGATACTTTTCTCATTATTAATTATCAAAAAAAAATATAAAACTCAAAAGCAGGAGGGATAAATGTCTATTGCTATAAGCAAAATTGTTGAATTGGTATCCGGCATTGTAATCACATGATTGTCAACAAGCATTTTATCTTCCCTTAAACAATTCTTTTAAACATTTTTTCAACATCTTTTTGTTTCCACTTTAGCATGGTTGGTCGGCCATGGGGGCAATGAAGAGGGTTTTCACATTTGCCCAGATCAATTAAAA
>JAAEKY010000188.1 GCA_024227235.1 Desulfobacteraceae bacterium
AAAAAAAAAAAAAAAAAAAAATTACTACTATTATTACTGTAATGTTCTGTCCTGTCATGGTGGCACTTTGTGTAATACTATATAAATAAGAATAATAATAATAATAATAAATATATTGCACTTCAAATCATTTTCCCCATTTCTTTTCTCTACCTAGCTGAATAATTTCTCATTTTTCAGAATTTTATAAACATGGCAAATAGATATGATGACACAGACACTGATGATGATCCAGACAGTGATGATATGTCCGCCTCACTTGGACATCACTGCTGTCCACACTGTCCCGCCAAGTTTCTTCTCGAGAGTGAACTTGAGAGGTAGTGTAGACATTCTCACCTATATACTCACACATAGTATTCTTATTTTTTTCTCCTTTTAGTCATTCCCAACAAGCACATAGGAATAAAGTGGAGCAGTTGTGCACCTTTTGCGGATTAAAATTGGACAACTTTTCAAAGTTGGTGGAACATCAACGCCAAGAGCATCCATCTCAAGTTCATTCTATGCTGGAGGAAAAGAAGAGAAGAAAGAAGAATAGGAAGAAATGGCGACATCGAGTGAATCCTCGACCAAGGACAGCACATGAGGAGGAATTAAACCAAAATGGTGTGGTCAATGTTAGGTCCGCCTTCCAAGGAGATATTATCATCACGAGACTAAGTAATCCCAGCAGTAGCAACGATGTCGATGATGTTGATATTTATGCCTTATTTGCAAATCTGCGTGAGAGGATCAAGGCTCTTTTCATGGAATTCTACTCGCGAAGAGGAGCTTTTAGGTAATTTCAATACAATGAAATTAATTCACACTTATCCTATTTTCTATTTTTTAGCTTCCATTTCATACTCTTCGCCGATTTTATACGATCTCACCTTGATGAAAACAATGAGGAAGTGTTTGAGATAGATCAAAATGCCCAGCCCATCAAGAGTGTAGAGTATAATGTCTACAATCGTAGCTCTTGGCGCGCTGAATATGGAAGAGCCATAGCTGATATTGCTGAAAAAATTGAGGTCTATTGTTATGCTGGATCAGGTATAGTATCTATTTCTTTTTATCATTAATTATCTTCTACTATCATTTTAAGGTTGGCGAATCAAACGACTTCAATATGTAGATGTACAGGTAGGTAAATTCAGACCAATAAAGGCGGCCGATGGTAACCTTCAACCTCCACCTCTCATACAAAACAAAAACTGTATCATCAATGTGAAAACTACGAACAATGACTGTTTCAAATACAGGTATATTATATCATTATGATTATCTATGTTTTTTTCTACTCTACAACACTATTATTTAGTGCACTAGCATGTATGATGTATGATTTCCACAATGGGGATCATGGTGGAGGTAGAAAGATAGACTTGCGCAATCCTAAGGTAATCTTCTAACAATGTTTAACGATTTTTAACTATTGATGACCAGGTTGTATCTACTTTTAATTTCAGACATATGTCAAGTATCAACACCTCGCTAATTTTGAGGGGCTGGCTTGGCCTACTCCAGTCGAGGACATCGCTACGTTCGAGAAGAATAATCCCGAATGGGCTGTCAACATTATCGCCATGAAGGCCTACAAGCATGACGAGGAAATTATCTCTAGACGTCAGAAACGGAATAAAAAAAAGAAAATAACCGGAAAAGATTTCCTACTACAGGAGTCAACTCAAAAAGAGGTAGAGGGTGGTGAAAAGAGGGGCAAGATTGAGATGTTCCCCTATAGGTAGGTGGTAATACATAAATAATAGGAGAAATAATACACTAATAAATTTTAAGGCGGAGTGAATTCAATGACACACGCAAACGCATGAACCTTCTCATGCTATACAGGTAGCTAGCTCAATCTGTATAGCATCAAGCAATAGTATATTTTATCTAGGGGAAATCGATTCCACTTTGCGTGGATTCGGGATATGAACAAATTAACGAAGACTTCTCCGACCAATCCAACAGAATTCTGCGTCAACTGCTTCAGTAATTTTGGTAAGCTATCGCTAGACGAATCTTTTTATGATAAATACTACCACTTTCTCCATCATTTACAGTAGGGGCGAATAAAGAGGCCAGGTACAAGGCGCACCTGCAGCAGTGTAGCAAGAATGCACCCTGCATCCTGTCTCCACCATCTAACAATATCCTCGAGTTCCGGGGATGGAAAAATGCTCAAAAGCACCCCTTTGCAATCTATGGTGACCTGGAGGCGTTTCTGGTGCCAACGACCAATACTGATCCATTGTCACCTTCTGACACCCTTCTCAATAATGTTAAGAAGAACTTCTCCATACACATTGATGATGAAGGGGAGAATATAGGAATGGAGCACTTTGCAGACTTTTGTGATGAGGGTGACGAAGAAGACGATGAGGATGTGGATGTTCCAACTAGTCTGACAGTAGCATCAACTGTTGATCGTGGTGGTGGTGGTGGTGGTGGTGGTAAAAGGAAAAAGTCTAACAAAAGTATGCCTGATGAGGAACCCCATCGAAAACAGCTACATCCCTGGTTCAAAAGTAAAAGGTTAGAACCAACACGGAAGAAAGCCCGTCTAGACCTAGCAAGGTTCGTGGAGACAAACTCTGCCAAACATGAGCATAAAATGGTAATGGTTTTTTTCTCCTTTCTCTACTTCTCTTATATATATATATATAT
>JAAEKY010000189.1 GCA_024227235.1 Desulfobacteraceae bacterium
AATTCTTGAATCAGCCATGAATCCCTCCGATAAAAATTTAAAAACAAAAAGCTATATAATATTATGCAATTTCTATTCCGAAAATCATAATTAGATCGTTTTACAGTGAATCTTCAGTTTGTTCGTAATGATTGTCCAATGGTATATAAGAACGCTAATATATTGATTTTATTATGTTTATACCAGGACATGCTTATCCAGTGAGAACCGTCTTTTGTGAAACAATCATTTGAACTTACTAAAAAATATAAAAGGGTAACCGGGGTACTCTCTTTACCGCCATATTTATGACATGCAGTACAACAGCATGTTGACTGACTCAATTAACCAGGATTCCACTGCCGACTATGAATGTACCCGTAGCATACTGCACAAAAAGCAATCAACATAATTGCAGGCAACATAAAGCTTTTTTTAATAAACCCCTCTTTAAAAATAGACAGAGGTAAAAGCCAGTGAGAATTTATCATTTTTTGAATTATTATTTCGATTCTAAAATCATCATGGACCAGAAATCTTTTTCGGCTTGTTTTATTTCTTTTATAGTAACATTACGAATAGTCTCTCTAAATATCGTAGATGAATGTATTCCAAATATTTTTGTACCCTGCAGGATACAACCTGTAACACTTATAAAAGGAATACCTTTTTCATTTTTAGACCATTTAAGGATGGCATGTTTTTCTTCATTGATTGATTCTATTTCTTTTATAATCGTTTCGATGGCTGACAAATTCCGGCCATTTTTTTGATGGAGTAATTTTTGCTCTGACATTTTATTGTGGATGGTTTTCAGACCTTTCATTTGCTTCTCATATGATTTTTGCAAACTTTCCAGGGTCTTCTTTTTATCATTCAAGATATGATTAAATGCCTGGATTCTTTTTTTAACATTTTCATCAAGACCGACATTTATTCTGCAGGGATGGGAAACATCCGTACCAACATCTTTTGCTTCAAATCCCATTTTTGCTGAAATAAATGAGGATATGATTTTACCGCGCTCTGATTTAAATTTCCCGCTTGAGCGAATTTTGGAGTTGATAACCTCTTTATCCACGATAATATTTCCAAAAGATTTAACATTCGAATCTGTTATAAATTTTACTTTTACGTTTCCTTCTGCTTTGATATCTGCATTGATTATTCCCCCCTGAATGGATACCCCCCCGGTGGCAAAAATTTTGCCCCCAACTATTTCTTTTGCACGAAGGTTAACGCATTTTACGACAAATCCGTTCATAATAGTTCCATTAACATGAACATTGCCGTCAAAATTAATATTCCCCGTATTAAAATCTACGTCACCCTTAATGATTAGTTCCGGATAAACAAAAATGGTCCCCGCTAAATTGAGAACCGGTTGACCATCAATTGTTGCGTAGACTTTTAAATTATCTTCTGACGGGCGGGTGCCGTCCCCGTATTCCAGATTGATATCCTTTGTTTCTGGTACAGGAATTGAATTGGAGAAAACATCAATGCCTGGTTTTCCCTTTTTTATTGGTTTTTTTGTTGCCAGAAGATCACCGGATTTTACCCATGGTATTTCTCCTCTTTCCCTGTAATCAATTCTTCCTTCTTCATTAACAACTCCGGCCTTTAAGTGATCGGTATCAAAATGATAGCCGATTGAGGCATCATATCCAGGCAATGACGGTTTTCCTTTTGCCACCGTAAAGGAATTGATTTTTCTGGAGTCGGAATTTAAAAATCCGGCAATTTCTTTAATTCCTACAATACCAAATTGAATGTGCTTCTCTGATAAGAACTTAAGAATATCTTCCGGGGTTATCTTTCCAGAATAATGTTTATTGACTTGAAGATGAGCCTCCAGCCGATCTTCGGAGACCGCTATTTGAAATTTGGTGTATAAGCGTTTATTTATTTTTGTATAAAGCGTGTTAATTTTGTTTTCAGAAATCATTTCTTTTTCAAAAAAAACATCACCAATGGAGAGCTTCCTTCCGGATTTGCTTTGTCTTTTTTGATATAAAAATGCTTTTGCCAGTTGTTCTTTTGTAACCAATCGTATATCCAGAGCCATTCTGGAAAGGAGGATATCATATTTGATAGCCTCCTCTTTTTTAAAGCCGGTATCTTCTTCGATTTCTGGATTTGACAGTATTTTAGAGAAGCCGTTTTTTATTTTTTTTTGGGACTCAGGTAGATAGAGAATAGTTTTAGCCTGTTTCGAGGCCTTATGTTTGTCTTTTGGAGAGTTGAAGTCGACAATACGTATTCCGACCTGAACCAGCGCTTCCAGTTTGTCAAAATCAACCGGGCAAGTCGTATACGCATCAACTCCTTGCTTAAGCCCTTCAATCTTTTTAACTTTATCATCTCTTTTAGTCATCGCAATAAAATAGATATATCTCTCTTTTTTCTGATTTCTAATATTGCGACATAACGCTATACAGTCAATGTCCTGATTATTAACACAGAGAATAATGCTGATCGGATGTAATTTTACAATGCCAAGTGCTCGTGCAACATTGGAGGAATGAAAAATGTGATAATCTTTCTTGTGAAAAAAATCGGCAATGCTCCCACTTCCTATTGGATCATTATCAATAATTAGAATTTTCATTTTTCTATTTTACGTCCTTAATTTAACAAGCACATCAATGATTCAACGACTCTTTGTGTGGTAAAAAGCAACCTCTGTGCCAAGTGTGAAATTATGTAATATTATTTATTGATACCGCGTTGTCAGAGATTAATTCTACCCAAATAAACGATTTGACTAATAAAAAGAGGATTAACTTTTAAACAGTACAGCATAGTTTTGCTTCAATTGAGGGGAAATACCCCATCTTTCAACTTCCTGACGGTGGAACTCAAAACTTTAATAAGATTCAAATGAAAATGGCATAACTCCCCGAGATCAAACTAAGACATCTGAAATAAAAAAATGGATAGAACTCTGAACGCTGAAATCGAGCATTTTTTACTCAGATGGGGAAAAATACCTCGTTTTTTAATTTATGATGTGAATAACAGGCTCTCTTTAAAAAATTTAGAGCTTAACATAGCAGTTCTTTCATGATTTAATCTTTTCTGTGGCTGTATTTACTTAGCTTTTATAAATCGCTTTTTTATATTTGACCAGCTATCAGTTGTTAAAAAGCTGTCTTCTATATTATCCAGCATGTTCAAAAATTTAGGCCAAGGGGTGGAAAAAGTAGAAATCCCCGGTTTAAAATTAATCCGTACCGAAGGATCTAGTGGACCCAGGACAGCCTTTGGCTGCTCAGATGCAAATTCGTACATTGGGTAACCAACAATTGAATCACAACCAGTACCAAATGGTGCAATTACTTCGTATGGTGTCATTGCATCAAAATTTGCAAGTCCATGCAGTCCTGAAATCACATCTTGGTCTCCAAAAAAGAAGACAACCTGTGGATCATCTTGTTCTTCAAGAGTATCCCAACGTTTGAAAACAAGATATCTGCCTGCAGCCTGTTTCGGAGGGCGGTGTTTATACATGCTGTTAAAATTATCATGGCTTTTTTGAACCCGTTCAACACGACAGACATAGTTTCGGACATCCTCTGTGATTTCAGTAACAAAACCAAATGGTAAATAGCTTCCAAAACAGCCTAAGTTTTCCATATTAAAAGCACGGGAACGTCCTTTCCTTACTGGTGCTATTTGACTAAAAATGCACGTAAACCCTTTTGGATTTGGTTTAGGAGCGTTTGGAAATTCCACGTCCTTTAGCTCATCTGAATAAAAACAAGCAATTGGCAACTCACATCCGGTGAAATACTCTTTCCATGCTTTTATAAAGCGTTCTTTGATTTCAATGTTCATGGTAAAATCCTTTAATTATTAATCAAAAGTATTAGCTCCTTTTATTTTTAATGTCCAGCTTAATTTGAAGGTGCAAATCCATGTGGTAAATGAGTAAAACCGAAGAGAGCAATCATAGAAGAGCGTTTAATTGATTATTGCATCAACCACCAACGATTAAAAGTGGTCTCAAAGTAGCAACAAATCGATCAATAATTATGTAAGTTTTTTCTGATTTTATGAACTTTTTGTAATATTGTTACATTTATTCCATAGGAAAAAAATTACCCTAAATTTCTGTAAATATGATCAAATAAGACCTTTAGCATTGGGAAATCACGGTACATTTTTTGCAAGTATTTTATATGTTTAGGACAAAGCTAAGATGTTTCATAGGAGATAGCCTGGTTGCCTTTGATAAATAATGAGGAGACAATATGAGAAATATAACAATGGAAAAAATTGCAGTCACACTGCTTCTTATCACTTTCATACTGCTACCATATCCAGTGGCTTCTTCCCCTGCCCTGATCAACTTTCAGGGTGTTTTGAAAGATGCAACCAACCAACCGATTACAAATACACTCCCAATTACTTTTGAAATCTTTATTCATGAAACTGATGGTATTCCGGGTGGAGGCATTTGGCAGGAAACTCATCCAGGGGTTTCTATAATAGAAGGGATTTATAGTGTTCTACTGGGGTCAGTAAACGCAGGCACACTGACCCCGGATCTTTTCTCGAGTGATGAGCTTTGGCTTGAAGTGACAGTAGATTCCGAAATCATGTCACCTCGTCAGCGAATAACAAGTGTTGCTTACGCCCTGAATGCGGGCTCGATAGACGGCCTTGACTCCACTTCTTTTCTTTCTTCCACCAGCGGCACCATGACCGGCGACCTCACGGTCCAAGGGACTCTCATGGCCGGTGGTGATAAAGGGTTGTTTATCAACGGAACCGGAAAGGTAGGTATCGGTACGTCGGAACCTGCCACCCAACTGGATGTGGAAGGCGGAGATATACGGACAGATGGCGGAATGAAATTTTCATACGGAAGCGAATCCTGTGATAATCAGATCTATACATCAAGCTATGGCTTTGACTTCTTGAATTTTCAGAGTTCAGATATCCGTTTTGCGACAAGTGAAACGGATTGTGCAGCCCTGACCCGAATGGTCATTAAGGATGACGGAAAGGTAGGTATCGGCACAAGAGAACCCGCCACTCAACTGGATGTGGAAGGCGGAGATATACGGACGGACGGCGGAATGAAATTTTCATACGGAAGCGAATCCTGTGATAATCTGATCTATACATCAACCAATGGCTTTGACTTCTTGAATTTTCAG
>JAAEKY010000190.1 GCA_024227235.1 Desulfobacteraceae bacterium
TCTTACATCAGGCAGTAGAACAAATTTTTTAAGTGCAACAAATGCTGAGCAGCATCTTGAAGCTCACCTTGATGCCCTTGTTATAGGCGGCACACAAGCTCTTGATATATGTGCCAAGCCAGATGATATAGGAGAGCTGTATGCATCTGTCTGCCTTTTTTGTGTTCAAAATAAAATAGAGCTTATAAAACAAACTTTACTTGCTTTTGATTATGATAATAAGAAGCAGGTCAGAGCTGTAACAGAAGCACTTTGCCATTACTGGCTGAAAGTGTGGGATATATCGTGGTTGTTTGATCTGGCAGATGAAAAAAAAGATATATTGTCTATTATTAAAAAAATAATTACATATCACGGGCTTAACTTAACACCTGAACAGAGCAAAGTTCTTAAAGCAGACAAGACAATAAAACCTGACCCGATTATTTTACAGGGGTTTAATGGTGACATAAGTGCAATTGCAGACCTTATCAACTATCTGTCACAAAATAACCAGCCTGATAAAGCAGCCATTTCCCTTAACCTAATTACCGGAGCAGACCTTTTTGAAGATGTGTTTATCCCGGAAGAGATCGATGAGGATATCCTTTTTGATGATGAAACAGGAAGCCTGGGACACGGCATAAACATAACTCGTCTTTGTCAAAATCCGAAATCGTGGCAAGCATGGTGGGATGAAAATAAAAATAAATTTGATTCTGATTTAAAATACAGAAACGGTAAACCCTGTACTCCTTCATGCCTTTTGGATAATTTAAAATCCAAAGTGTTCCCAAATTTTATAAGAGAGTTTGCAAACCAGGAACTTATATCAATCTATAACATTGATGTTCCTTTTTTAACATCCATGACTGTGACAAGCCAGATCAATGCCATCAGCAAAATAGAATCCATAATTGACAGCAAAAAAGACAATTTTGAACCAGGCAAAAGGTATGAAAAATGAATAAAACCCAATCTGCAAAAGAAACTAAATATATACCCACCCAAAACCTTGCCATGCCTGTGATCGCAACCATTGTAAAATCAGATTTTCCAGGCAAAATCATGATACAGCACAACAGCCAAGAACCAAAATCAGCAAAACTTGTCTCCACAGTTGACCGATATACACTGGCACAAGAAAAGAGTATTGGTAGGCAAGTTCTTGTGGTCTTTGAAAACGGTGATCCAAACTTGCCAATCATAAGCGGTGTCATAGAAAATGTACTTGAAGATATAATAGAAATTGATATGCCAGAAGAACCTGTTAGAGCTACAATTGACAATAAAAAACAATTGTTTGAAGCAAAAGA
>JAAEKY010000191.1 GCA_024227235.1 Desulfobacteraceae bacterium
AACAAGGATATCAATATTCACGACTGCATCATCAACAATCAGTACAGTACAGTCTTTTAATTTTTTCATCATATAGCCTTCTATTCAAGCCTTTGCTCAATCTCCACTAATGTTTTGAAACCGTCTTTATAATTATATTTGGAAAGCTGACTACCTAAAAGATCAATCTCATCTGCAAGGTCACTGGGAAATTCTATATTTTTTATCTCGTTTATTAGGTTTTTACATTTTTTGGGCTTACTTGCTTTGACAAAAGACTTGTACTCCCTTAGTATCTCCAACAACTTTTGGGCATTAGCCTCATCAGGCACCTCTTGGGTCAAAGTTTGTTTATGCTGCTTTTCAGGCCTGATAAGTTCAAGTGATTCCATGACTGTATCCAATTCTTTTTCAAAAATTTCATACAATTCCTGGTATAAACTCTTTTCATCTGCCTTCAAGGCTTCTTCCAGATTGTTGGCTTTCTGAAACAATTTAGTTGCCCCCAAATTACCAGATACTCCTTTAATATTGTGGACATGGGAGCAGGTAATGTCAAAATCACCATCATTGAAAGTAGTTTTGATCTGATCAACCAGGCTTTTTGAATCTTCTCTAAAAAAATTCAAAAGATCTAAATAAAGTTCCTCATCATTTGCTGCCCTTTTTAGACCATCCTGAATATCAAATCCTGGTAGTAATTCAGGCAAAGGTCCATTTTTATTATCATTGACTTTTGATTTAGGTTTTTTTCCCGGAATATCCTCAACAATTTCCTGTGGATCGATCCATTTGAGCAATATAGAAAAAAACTCATCAGGATCAATGGGTTTGGTTATATGATCGTTCATGCCGCAGTCCAGAGACTTTTTATGGTCATCAGTCAATGCATGGGCTGTCATTGCCACAATGGGAAGCTTCTTACCTGTAGCTAAATTCTTTATTTTTTGGGTAGCAGTATATCCATCCATTATTGGCATTTGAATATCCATGAGAACCAGGTTAAAATTCTGCTTTCTAACAAATTCCACAGCTTCAGCCCCATTATTGGCAATGGTAACTGATATCCCTTCACGCTCCATCAATTCAAAGGCAACCTGCTGATTTATCATATTATCCTCAACCAGAAGTATTTGGGCACCCCTTATGCTATCAAGCAAATCTTTCTCCTTAAAAGAAGAAAGGATAGGATTGTTTTGAGATTTAATCTCTTTTCCATAAACTGTTGCAACTGTATCTAAAAGAATTGATGGGTTAACAGGCTTTAATAAAAAGCCATCAAGCTTATATTTTTCAACTTGAAATTTCATGTCTTCGCGACCAAATGCAGTGATCATGATTATTTTTGGACGATGTTTTAATGTTTTATTATTAATAATTGTTTTAGCTGTTTCCAGGCCGTCCATTCCTGGCATTATCCAGTCCACCAGTATCAGGTCAAATGGGGTGCTTGAATCTGCTTTGATTATTTTTTTTATTCCTGCCTGTCCAGAGGAAGCAAGTGTGACATTAAAGGACATTGCTGTCATATGATCCTTAAAGATTTGCCTGGCAATCTTGCTGTCATCTATCACAAGGACATTCAGACCTCTGAGCTCATCCAGCCTTGGGAATGTCATCACAGCTTGACTGGACTGCCTGCCAAAGCTTGCTGTAAAATAAAACCTGCTACCGATACCGGGTCGACTTTTCATCCAGATGTCTCCGCCCATCATCTGAACCAGTTTTTTACAAATGGTCAGGCCAAGTCCTGTACCTCCAAATTTTCGGGTGGTGGATTCATCTGCCTGATTGAAAGATTCAAAAAGGTGATCTGCCTGCTCAGGTGACAGACCGATACCAGTATCCTGGATCATAAATTCGAGTTCAATCTGATCATCTGTTTTCTCTTTTAAACTTGTAGAAATGACGATTTCGCCTTTTTCTGTGAATTTAACTGCATTATTCATTAAATTCAGCAGGACTTGGCCCAGCCGCAGGGAGTCTCCTTTTAATCCAAGGGGTACATCATTTTCCAGTTGAAAATTAATTTCAATTCCCTTTTCAGCAGCTTTGATAGCTACAAGATCTGCCAGGTGGGATAATACATCTTCAAGGTTAAAATCAAGGCTTTCCAGAGTCATCTTACCAGCCTCGATTTTGGAAAAATCAAGAATATCATTTATGATCTCAAGCAGTGCATGGGCAGACCAACTTACCTTTTCTAAATAATCGTATTGTTTTTCTGTCATCTGAGTTTTAAGGGCAAGATCAGTCAGACCTATG
>JAAEKY010000192.1 GCA_024227235.1 Desulfobacteraceae bacterium
ACATATTTATACTGTTTCTAAATTAACAAGAGAAATTAAATCTCTTTTAGAAGATTCCTATCCTTTTATCTGGGTAACAGGTGAAATTTCTAACTATGTAGTCCCAGCTTCAGGTCACGCTTATTTTACACTAAAAGATCATGACGCTATTATTAGCGGTGTCTTATTTAAAAATCAAAAATTAAATCTCAAATTTAAACCTGAAAATGGGTTGAAAATTATCGGAATGGCCAGGCTAACACTTTATGAACCTAGAGGATCTTATCAGCTTATTTTTGAACATTTGGAACCAGAAGGCGCAGGTTCTATGCAGGTTGCATTTGAACAGCTGAAAAAAAGATTATCCCAGAAAGGTTTTTTTGATGATGAGTTTAAAAAGCCAATCCCATTTTTACCAGCAAAAATTAATGTGATTACATCTGGTACTGGCGCTGCTATTAAAGATATTATTATAGTCTGTCAACGCAGATTTTCAAATTGCTGTCTTGAAATTGTTCCCGTTAAAGTACAAGGAGAAGAATCAGAAAATCAAATCAGTGACGCCATTAATTTTGTCAATAAACATCATCGTTCTGATTTAATTATACTTGCACGCGGTGGCGGATCGTTAGAAGATCTTGCAGCATTCAATTCAGAAATTGTGGCCACAGCTATTTTTAAATCCAATATTCCGATCATTACAGGTGTGGGACATGAGACTGATTTTACAATTGCTGATTTTGTTGCTGATTTAAGAGCACCAACACCTTCTGCTGCTGCAGAGTTGGCTCTGCCCGATAAAAAGAGTGTTCATCGAAATATTTTGCAATTACAAGAAAGATTACAGTCATCTTTAACCCAAAAAATTTCATATCTTCATGAAATGGTTCTTGATTTGGTTTCAAGATTAAAAAGCCCTGAGAACCTGGTATGTGATTTTCGATTCAGGCTTGAGGATTATGAATCAAGATTAATGAAAAGTATGGATCATTATATACAATATAATAAAGAAAAGGTGAACTGGGCATCTAAAGCACTTTATTCTAAACAGCCAACCAAAAGGATTTCAGATTACCGAAAGCGTGTAAGAAATCTTACTAATAATTTAAAACACCATTTTCAAAGTGTTTATCAACGGGTTAAAACTAATCATTTAGAGCTCACTTCAAAGCTTTTAACACTGAATCCTGAATCCGTATTAAAAAGAGGATATAGTATTTCAAGATCTATTCCGGACAAAATACTGATTACAGATTCAAGCAGTGTCAAAAAGAATGATCAAATAGAAGTGATTCTCTCTAAAGGACGACTGATGACTAAAGTGGAGAAAACAAATGGCTAAGAAAAAAACCTTTGAATCATCTTTAAAGAAACTTGAAGATATTGTAAGGGAATTGGAATCCGGTGATCTTGGACTTGAAGAAGCCGTTAAAAAATATGAATTGGGGATGAAGCAATCAAAATTTTGTTTAGATCTTTTAGACAAAACTGAGAAAAAAATTTCAGTGGTAACCGAAGATAATGACGGTAATATAGAAGAAGATTCATTTAAAAGATAAATTGTATGAATTTTAATTTACACCAATATTTAAAAAAGAAACAGGAACTGGTAAACCGCTACCTTAAAATCGTTCTTGGGCAATATGATCAAAATCGAGAGTTGATTCAAGCAATGGACCACTCCCTTATGGCGGGTGGGAAAAAGCTTCGACCTATATTATCAATTGCTGCAGCCCAAGCTTGCGGAAAAGATTTTATGTTTGCCCTGCCCGCTTGCTGTGCTATTGAAATGATTCACACTTATTCTTTGATTCATGATGATTTGCCGGCAATGGATGATGACGATCTAAGACGAGGCTTGCCAACCTGTCACAAAAAATATTCTGAGGCAACGGCTATTCTTGCAGGTGATGCATTGTTAACGCATGCATTTAACATTCTGTCCAATCCTGAACAGATTTTTAAAAAATATCCAGAACCTCAAATAAGACTTAATTTGATTTCCAAAGTTTCTCTGGCAGCAGGAATTCAAGGAATGGTTGAAGGTCAAATGTTGGATATGCAGTCTTTTCAATTAAAACAAAAAGACAGTCTAACCCATCTTAAAAAAATACATGAACTAAAAACTGGTAAAATGATTACAGTAAGTGTTGAAGCAGGTGCCTTAAGTGTTGGGACTGACTTAAAAATTATAGATAAATTAATTATTTATGCGGATAAAATTGGCCTGGCATTTCAAGTAGTAGATGATATCTTAAATATTGAAGGTGACCCAAAAATTATGGGAAAAGCTGCTGGCTCTGATGTATTAAATGATAAAATGACATTCCCAGCAATTATCGGACTTGATGAATCAAAAAAATATGCTGAAAACTTAATCGAAGAAGCTTTAGAATCTATTTCACTTTTTGAAGAAACGGCAACCCCTCTTAGGGCGATTGCTGAATATATTATAAACAGGAACCATTAATTTAAGGTTGATACATTTTGAGTTTGCTAGATCAAATTAAAACATCCGGTGATATTAAAAAACTCTCTAGAAAAGAGTTGACTCTTTTGGCCGGAAATATTCGCAAAAGAATTATTGAAGTCGTATCAAAAAATGGGGGTCATCTCGCTTCAAGTTTAGGCGCGGTAGAATTGACACTTGCCATTCATTATGTTTTTGATTTACCAAAGGATACATTAATTTGGGATGTCGGGCATCAATCTTATGCACATAAGTTGATAACCGGAAGAAATGATCAGTTTGACAGTCTTCGTCAATATAAAGGGATATCAGGATTTTCAAAAATTAAAGAAAGCCCATATGATGGGTTTACAGTGGGGCATTCTTCCACCTCAATTTCAGCCGGACTTGGGGTCTGTTATGGTAAGTATTTAAATAAAGATGATTCTGACGTTATCTCTGTCATCGGAGATGGTTCCTTAACTGCAGGCCTTGCATATGAAGGATTAAACCAAACCGGAGATTTAAAAAAACGTAACCTTATTGTTGTTTTAAATGATAATGATATGTCTATTTCTCAAAATGTAGGCGCCCTATCCTCTTTTTTAAGCCGTACTTTTTCTGCTAAATATCTTCAGACCATGAGAAATCAATTTGGTGCATTTTTAAAATCATTACCTAAAATTGGGGATGATATTTATAATATTGCTAAACGATCAGAAGAATCTTTTAAAACATTTATAACACCCGGCATGTTATTTGAAGCCTTTAATTTTGATTATTTTGGACCTATTGACGGGCATAATCTGGATCATTTAATCGATATTCTTAAGAATATTAAAAATCCTAAAGACCCTGTCCTTTTGCATATAACAACGACAAAAGGCAAGGGGTATGAACCTGCTGAAAAAAACCCTGTCTATTTTCATGGTGTTGGATCTTTTGCAGTTGAAACGGGTAAAAGTAAAAAGAAATTTAATTCAATTCCGACATACACAAAGGTATTTGGCTCTCAAATGGTCAATCTTGCCAAAACAAATAAAAAAATTGTTGCAGTAACAGCGGCTATGCCAGAAGGGACTGGATTAATTGAGTTTTCAAAACAATATCCGGACAGGTTTTTCGATGTTGGAATTGCAGAGCAGCACGCTGTTACCTTTTCTGCGGGACTCGCATCAAAGGGCCTAACTCCGGTTGTCGCTATTTATTCCACATTTTTACAACGTGCATTCGATCAGATCCTGCATGATGTCTGCATTGACTCTCATCCAGTGGTGTTTGCGCTTGATCGTGGGGGGATTGTTGGTGAAGATGGCCCAACCCATCATGGCCTTTTTGATTTTTCATATCTTCGTTGTATGCCAAACATGACCATTATGGCCCCAAAAGATGAACATGAGCTTACAAGAATGGTTATTACTGCTGTTAGCCATAATGGACCGATAGCCTTAAGATATCCAAGAGGCGTAGGAGATGGTGTACCTATTGATGATAATCCTCAACCGATTAAAATTGGAAAGGCCGAAGTAATATGTGAAGGAAATGATCTATTGATACTCGCCATTGGAAAATCTGTATGTGAAACCATAAAGGCAAATAAACAACTTAAGGATGTGGGTATTAATGCAACCATTATTAATGCACGGTTTGTAAAACCGCTTGATTCGGATTTGATTACTAAATATACCCAAAAAATTAAAAAAGTAATTACTGTTGAAGAGCATGTTCTTGATGGGGGGTTTGGTTCTGCTGTTTTAGAAATGCTGACAGATAAAAATGTGACAGGATATTTGTTAAAAAGGATTGGGATTCAAAACAGATTTGTAGAGCATGGTCCACAAGAAATTTTAAGAAAAGACTATGAAATTGACAGTTCAGCTATTGTAAACACAGCAATTGAATTACATGGCAGCAAATAAAGGCACAAAAAATAAAACCAGAATTGATTGCTTTATTGTTGAAAAGGGATTGGCTAAATCTCGACAACGAGCAAAGGCATTAATCATGGCTGGTAAAGTTTTTTCAAATAACGTTCTTGTTGATAAACCCGGAACTTTAGTTGCGGCTGATGCAAGTATCATTGTCAAGCAGGATGACAATCCATTTGTCAGTCGTGGGGGGCTAAAACTTGAAAAGGCATTAAAAAGTATTCCTGTTTCCGTAAAAGGAATGATATGCCTTGATATTGGGGCGTCAACTGGTGGCTTTACCGATTGCCTGCTTCAGTATGGTGCAGAACAAGTTTTTGCAGTTGATGTAGGATATGGACAGTTTGACTGGTCTTTAAGACAGGACCCAAGAGTCGTCGTTATTGAAAGAACCAACATCAGGCATATGCCTTATGAAGTTATAAATAGACACATGGATGTGGTGGTTGCGGATACCTCTTTTATTTCTCTTAAAACTGTTATACCATCTGCTGAGAAATTTATGAGAGAAGATACACATGTTTTAGCGTTGATCAAACCTCAATTTGAAGCAGGCAAAAAGAACGTTGGCAAGGGTGGTGTTGTAAAAGATCCAATAATTAGAGAAAAAGTCATAAAGAATTTAACTGTTTTTTTCAAAGAGCGCGAATATCAGGTGAACGCGATAGTCCCCTCCCCTATTTTGGGCCCTAAAGGAAATAAAGAGTATATTATATCTCTAAATTTTAAAAAAAATAAAATAACACTATGAATTTTATTTAAATTCGATTATTTAAATATATCTTTTATTAATTGTTTTAGAAGGAGCAGTAATGAGCGAAGAAATTAAAACCATGAGAAATGTGGCTCTGGCTGGCCATGGAGGTGCAGGCAAGACAACTCTTGCTGAGGCTATGCTATTTAAAGCTGGAGTTACTAAACGCCTTGGGAAGGTTGAAGAAGGCAATACCATTATGGATTTTCAGCCGGAAGAAACCAGGAAACAACAAAGTATTAATACATCTTTTATTAAGTATACTCATAACAAGCATACAATTACGTTGATGGATACTCCTGGTGATCAAAATTTTTTCTCTGCTTCTAAAACTTGCTTCCCTGTTGCAGATTGTATGGCATTTGTGATTGATGGTGTTGGCGGACCTTCTGCCATGACTGAAGAAGCTGCAGCCAGTGCATTGGAATACAATTTGCCTGGTATAGTCATTGTAAATAAACTTGATCGTGAACGATCAGATTTCTCAACGTGTATTACTGCCTGCAAAACTGCACTTAAAAAGAAAATCGTTCCCATATTTTATCCCATCGGTACTGAAGATGATTTTAAAGGTTATGTGAATATCATGTCTGGGATAGCTTATGAATATGATACTGATGGGAACCCAAGCAAGATTGAGATTCCTTCAGATATGTCAGATGACATTGAAATGGCAAAAGAAGAATTTATAGAAAATGTAGCTGAACTCGATGATGACCTTCTCGAAAAATATCTTGAAGGTGAGGAAATTTCTGAGGATGAAGTAAAAACAGCGTTCAGACAAGGGATCCAGGACGCACAGTTTTATCCTGCCATTTGTTCTTCTGCTACAAAATTAATTGCTGTTGATACGGTTTCCGATATTATTAACGATTTGATGCCATCTCCCCTTGATAGAGGAGACTGGACTGCAAAAGATGCCAATGGAGAAGAGGTGATTATTTCCCCAGATCCTGATGCAGAATTTTGTGGATTTGTTTTTAACACTATTGTTGATCCATATGCAGGACGACTTTCTTTGTTCCGCGTAATTTCAGGAACCCTTGGGAAAGAAGCCAATATTGTTAATACTACTAAAGATAAAAAAGAAAGATTTTCACAACTTCTTGAGATTGCGGGCAAGGAACAAAAAAACATTACCAGTGCTTTGCCAGGATCAATAGTTGCAGTTGCAAAATTAAAAGATACATTAACAGGAGATACCATCACAGGTGGAAAGGAAATTCAAATTCCTGCACCGGCTCCCATGCCGCCAGTTATTTCATTTTCAATTTCACCTAAATCAAAAAGTGATGAAGATAAAATTCATGAGGCTGTCAGAAAAATTCTTGAAGAAGATACAGGACTGTTGCTGAATAGAAATGAAGAAACAAAACAGACTGTTCTTTCCGGGAGAGGTCTTGTCCACATCGAAGTAACTGCCGAAAAAATTCAAAGAAAATTTAATGTGGGTATGAATATTGAAACGCCTAAGGTCGCATACAGGGAAACCTTTAAGAAAAAAATTCGTGTACAAGGAAAACATAAAAAACAGTCTGGGGGTCATGGCCAGTACGGCGACTGTTGGATCGTTCTTGAACCCTTGCCCAGTGGGTCAGGTTTTGAATTTGTGGATAAAATCGTTGGGGGTGTTATCCCTAAAAATTATATTCCAGCTGTTGAAACAGGTGTTAGAGAAGCGTCTAAATCAGGTATCCTGGCAGGATTCCCTTGTGTGGATTTTAGAGTGACTGTTGACTTTGGATCTTACCATTCAGTTGACTCTTCTGAAATGGCATTTAAAATGGCTGGAACGCTTGCGTTTAAAAATGCAGCTAAAGATGCAAAAGCGACTTTACTTGAACCTATCATGAAGGTTGCTGTTAAAGTGCCTGAGGACAGTACCGGTGATATTATGGGCGATCTTAATTCCCGGCGCGGCAGAGTTCTTGGAATGGATTCTGAAGAGGATAAACAGATCATCAATGCATTGGTCCCTATGGCTGAAATGTTACGGTATGCACCTGATTTAGGCTCAATGACAGGTGGCAGAGGAACATTTACCATGGAATTTGAACAATATGATGTCGTTCCAATGGATATGGCAAAAAAAGTTATTGAAAGGGTAAATGCTGAAAAAGAAGAAAGCTAACAACATAGTAATTATATAATATTAAACCGGGCATTTAAGAATTTTTCTTATCTGCTCGGTTTTTTATATTTCAGCTGCAATAGCAATATCAAAAGAAGCCATAGCAGATTAACAAATGAAATTTTTTTAGCTCATCTTTCGTCCATCATGAAATTCATAATCTGTTAAATTATTCTTGTGATGCCTCATCAATATCAACAATATTTCCTTCAAGGTAACTTTTTGTTTTATATTTTGTAATATTCATCAATTTTTTGGTAATTCTACCCAAACGATGGACCTGTTCATTGATAATTCTGAGGGTTTTATATTGAGGGTTATCTTCAGATAAATCCATCAGTAATAATTCAGAATAACCTGCTATACTCATTAAAGGCTGATTAAGCTCATGGCAGATAGCCCCTGCCATTTCGAGCACACCTTGAAATTTTTCTTTTTCAACCAGTGCATTCTGCAGATCAATCATTCGCCGACCTACATTAATACGGGCCCTGAGTTCGTTAGTATCATATGGTTTGACAATATAATCATTTGCGCCAGATTCAAGCCCTTTTATAATATCTTTCTTGTCTCCTTTTCCGGTTAAAAGAATAATATAAGGAGGTGTTGTTGTTTCCTTTAATCGTACAGCTTTACAAACCTCCACACCGTCCGAGTCCGGCATTATCCAATCTAAAAGGACCAGGTTTGGTGCGTCTGGTTCCAGTAATTTGTCAATGGCACTTTTGCCATCAGAAACCGATATGACATCATATCCCCATTTTGTCAAAACTGCATCTAATATACGCAAAGATGGTAAATCATCTTCAGCGACTAATATTTTCATGGAATACCTCTTTTAATATTGTAAATTGTTTTTTAAGAGTTGGTATAAGACCCGCAGCTTTTGTAAACTCTTTGTTGCTTGCAGCTTTTTCGATCTGATAAGCAATATCCTGCAAAATAACAGCCCCCATATTCGCACAGGAACCTTTTAATGTATGTGCTTCCCTCTTTGTTACCTGAATATCACTACAATCTATACCTTTTTGTATATTGTCTATTCTCTTACGAGTTTGAATTAAAAAATCTTGAAAAATATTTTTTGCAAGATCTTCATCTTCCATGACTCTATTAAGAAAGCCTGTCCAGTCTAAAATTTTTTCTGTGAATTGTTCTTTTTTTTCGGGCAAAGATTCATTCTTGTTCTGAATCCCATGATTATATTTCGGAAGCCACTTTTTAAGTATGTCATCCAATGTTTGCCGACCAAACGGTTTGCTTATAAAGTCATCCATACCGGCGTTAAGACATTTATCCCTGTCACCTTTTGCAGCGTTAGCAGTTAAAGCAATAATCGGGACATTGTGATCAAGCACTTTGGATTCCGGGTTGCGAATTTGTTTTGTTGCATGATAGCCATCCATTTCAGGCATTTGGCAATCCATGAAAACAAGATCGTATTTGTTTTTTTCAAGGGCATGTACTGCTTTTTTACCATTAATGGCAAGATCAGCTTTAATCCCGAATTTATTTAAAGTCATCAATGCAACGGTTTGGTTTGTTTCATCATCCTCTGCAAGAAGAATTTTATACTTAAAATTGTTATTTTCAGAAGGTATGGTTTGGGTATTGATCTTATTATTTTTTTGTAAATCTGTTGTACCTGCTCCATTTATAGCGGCAAGGCATTCATCCAGACAGGATTGCTTAACAGGTTTGCTCAGATATGCTTTAAAACCAATTTCTTCAAATCGTTTAGTATCTCTCTTTGAAGCCATTGATGTCATCATGATCAGAATTGTATTTTTCAAATTCGGATCTTGTTTAATTTTTACTCCAAGGCTTGCTCCATCCATTTCAGGCATTTGCATATCAATTATTGCAATATCAAACGGATCGCTCTCAGACACAGCTTTCGCAAGCTTTGTTAAAGCGGTGTCACCACCTGATACAGCTTTTGCCCTGCACCCCAGTGCCTTTAGCTCTTCTTTCAAAACATATCGGTTTGTTTTGTTATCATCCACAACCAATATCTGTTTATCCTTAATCTCGCCAGGCAGAATATATGGTTCTTTATTTATTTCAGGTTGCTTTTTAAAAACTGAGGAAAACCAGAATTTTGAGCCTTTCCCCTCCTCACTTTCGATTTTAATCTGTCCTCCCATAAGTTCACAAAGCTGTTTGGAAATAGTTAATCCAAGACCTGTACCCCCATATTTTCTGGTAGTTGAACTGTCTGCCTGGGAAAAAGATTCAAAAAGAGTATCAATACTCTTTTTGGGAATACCAATTCCTGTATCTGTTATGCTGAAACAGATAGTCACATCCGGAGGATCTTCATCTGCTAAAGATATATCAATGGTGATTTCTCCATTGTCAGTAAATTTTACTGCATTACCCACAAGATTTATCAGTATTTGGCGAAGCCGTCCAGGATCCCCTTTTAGGTACACAGGTACATCATGATGTATCATTGTTACATATTCCAGTCCCTTTTCCTGAGCTTTCACAGCCATAAGGTCATTTATGGCATCAATGGCTATCCGTAAATCAAAATCAATGTGTTCCAGTTCAATTTTACCGGATTCTATCTTGGAATAATCCAGAATGTCATTAATTATTTTTAGAAGTTCGTCTGAACTGTTTTTAATAGTCCGGGCAAATTTTATTTGCTCTAAATCCAGTTTTGTGCTTATTAAAAGATTTGTCATACCCACTATTCCATTCATGGGTGTACGGATTTCATGGCTCATATTTGCCAGAAACTCACTTTTTGCCACATTTGCCATTTCAGCTTCCGCTGCCATATTATTTGCCCGGTCTATAGCGTGTTCCAATTTAACATTTAATGATCCTAATTCTTTTTCAGTCTGTTTCTGATTGGAAATATCTGTGTAAGCAAGAATAAGCTTGGGTGTTGTATCTTTATGGCCCATAAAACGGGATACAATTACAATTACATCTAAACTATTACTGTTTTTAGCAAACCTTTTAGTCTCAAACTGTATTTTTTCATCATACTTAAACGCTCTATTTAATTTTTCAGTGCTAATTTGTTCCTGATCCTTAGGAATAAATAAAAAGGGTTTTTGTTTTAATTCCTCAAGGGTCAATCCGAATACCTCTGTAAAGGCAGGATTTAAATACTCTGGGTCTGGCTTACTGCTATATGCTAATATTAAAACTGGATCAGGTATTGCTGATAAAATTGATTCCATAGTTGAATTCACTGTTAACAAGTCTTTCTGTTGCTTTAGGATAAATCTATCTGCTTGATGAAGAATAGTAAAAAGAAATAAAAATAAAATACCTAACAGTATGAAAGATCCAGCAACCGTAAAAGTTATCAGGCGGGAGTGCTCAGATTTTGTGGCAGTAATATCATGTAATATTGTCATATAACCTACATGATTACTGGAAACATCCTCCAGAGGGTGATTCATAACCTGATAAGTTCTGTTGTTAAAATTTTGTTCAGAAAGTTCAACAGTTGCCACTTTCTTTTTTGTACTCAGGCGCAGTATAATTTCATCAGGAAATAAGGACAAGGTGGAATAGATCAACACGTCTTCAGGGAATCGATCCCAGTCTCCCTTCCGATCTAATATCTCCATACCATTTTCCCATTTTTCCCTAACAAGATCGTGCTTGAAAATGCTTACTATCAGTTCAACTCCAAATTGATGATGAATTTCTAAAAGAATATCCTCAATTTCTTTTCCAAGTTCCAGATATCCTATAAGTATATCGCCTTCAAAAATAGGCTGCACCACCCGCAAAGTAAAAGTTCCCAGCGGACCAAGTTCTACTCCATAAGCTATGTTCCCTAACTTTTCAGCTCTAACTGCGGTATGACGATTAATTAAATCGCCATATTTTGACGGTTTATGGATGCGCAGAAGATTCACGCGATCTGTATCATGAAAATAAAAATGTGTAATATTGTACTTATCTTTAAGTTGTTTCCAGACAGGTTCATACTTAGTCAGCAGGTAGTCTCGATTACGGTTCTTTAATGCCTTGTGCAGATCTGTATCTTTTAATATCACTATCTCGATTGCAGACAGGTCCAGGGCCTGCTTATCAAAGAATCGTGACAAACTATCAGAGGCATCTGCCATAACATGCATTGAAAATTTATTCAATTTGTCTTTTTGCACCGTTATTATAATAATTGTAAAAGACCCTACAAGAAAGAATAATACAGCAAACAACGGTATCAGCAGGCGGTTTCGAATAAGTTTGAGTCTCGTATTTAATGAAGGCAGTAATTTATTGTTCACGGAATGCCCCATTCAAAGTTAGGGTGTATTGATCTTTCAATTTGTAATAATCTTTCTCAATGACCTATGATTTAAAAAAAATGTTTTTAGGTAAAGAATGAATTATTTTACAATTTAATTTAAAAATCCGCAAATATTATTTTGCTTTTTTCTTTTTGTTAGTGATGAATAGAAATATCTGAGTTCACAAAAAAATGACAGACTAACAGTTTTCAGGTTTTCTTTGAAAATTTGGGCCTTACATTTTCACTTGACTGATTCATCTTTATCCAGAAAGAAGTAAATTGATTTTTACAATAACCACTGGTTTTTGTAACAAAATTTCAACAGGTCTTCTGCTGGCTTAATTTATATATTGTATCAAATGTATGCTGTTTTATTTGATCTATAGATAACTCGTTAATTGTTTTATAAGAAATCGGTTTGCCAATCTTCACTTTTACTACTCCAGGGGTTAGCTTTATACTTCCCTTTTGATTGTACTCAAACAATCCATTGACACCAAATGGCAAGATATCAGCTTTTGAAGCCTTAGCTAAATGAAATGGACCTTTTTTAAACGATGTCATTTTTCCTGTGAGCGTTCTATGGCCTTCCGGTAATATACCGATATTCATTCCTGATAGAAGTGCCTTTTTTGCTTTTTCCAGGCTTGAAATAGCGTTTTTAAGATTGTGCCTTTCAATAGGAATGTTCCCCCATTTGCGAATTAGATATCCCCAAACAGGTATAGAAAAATGATATGCCGCCTCAACCCCTACAAAGCATATGGGAATGGCTGCAGGAATGACAAAAATATCAAAAAGACTTTGGTGATTTCCCATTATCAGGTACGATTGATTAAGATCAATATTTTCTTTACCTGTTACAATGAGCTTTATTCCCATTATCCTGATTATAATATGAAACAAACATCGGATAATATTGAAAGTTACTTTTTGGGGAAATAAAAACAGGCAAACAAAAAGTACTATAAAGGAAAATGCAAAGAAAATCCCACCAATGAGCCATAAGTATATGGATATAATTAGCTTCACGCAAGATACCTCAATAGTTTGTGATGTACTTTAATTGTCGATGGTGTGGCACCAAATAACTCACCATCCGGTAATAAGGTTTTATCCGGCCATGTTTTAATTCTGGCTTTTTTTGTTTTAAGATATCGTACAGCAGGATGACTGACATGAGTACCTTTATAGATTTTGGGCAGGGTTATTAAAAGTTGTGTTCGTGTCAGTTTTCCGACAATAATGATATCCATGAAACCATCATCAATTTCTGCATCAGGTGCCATCATCATATTGCCACCGGTAAATCGAGAATTACAAAATTCTACAAAACAATTTTCCTGTGAGATTTGTTTATTATCAATTTCAATTTCCATATAGTGGGATTTAAGAATTATTGTTCTATAAAAAACACCGATTATGTATGAAAAATCTTTTAAGTATTTAAATTTTTGAGCTGTTTTTGCAACATCGGTAACAAATCCTATACCGGTAAGATTAATAAAATAATATTTTTTTTTTGCTTGTGTGAAAGAACAGATATCTATCCATTTGGGTTTATTATTGATAATTGCTCTGATGCCATCATTAAAATTGTATACATTTAAATCTTTGGCAAATGAATTACCTGATCCAACAGGGATGATTCCCAAGGGTGGGAGAGTTTTAGGTTTAAAAGCAGTAAGAAGACCGTTTAAAACATGAAAATTTGTACCATCTCCACCCATAGCAATAATCGCGTCATATTGTTTGATTTTAAGCTCAGAAGTAATTTTGAGGATATGTTCATGATATAAAGATGTGTAAGTATGAAAGTCAATATTATTTAACATTAACTGCTTTTCCACTAAAGGTAAGAGCTTTTCACCTTTTTTATCACCAGAGTAAGGGTTAACTATTAGTGCTACTTTCATAAATATTATTAAATTTATAGGAGGTTAGGATTTAAACCACAAAGTTTTGCTGCGCTTCTATCTAATAAGTGACCAAGTTCTCCTTCTTCATTTGGGAAAAAACCCATACATTTTTTCCAGACTTCTTCATCTTCCATACAAAAATACACAAACAGGTCGGGTGCATATTCTTTTATGCATGAAATGATTTCCTTGTAAAGCTTTATTCTCAAAGGTTTAAAATACCGCATTTTATTATCAAGGCCGAGGATAAACTCGCCATAACAGATGGTTGAGTTTTTAAATCGATTTTCAATAATTTGCTTTAGCTTTGGCATAAACCGAAAGGAGCCAATACTGATCCATACGATGCTTTCTTTTCTAACATGTTGAAAAATTAGTTTTATCACTTTTTTATATTGATTTTCGCAGCCTGGATAAATAATTAACGGGTCGAAATGAAATGCAAGTCTGAATCCTTTTTCTTCAGCTCGTTTAGCAGCGTCTAAACGAGCACGAAGAGATGCGGTTCCTCTTTCTTGCGAATTAATGATACCGGGCGTGTTTAAAGACCAGGACAGAATGGTTTTACCGTTATGATCAATTGGCAGTAAAGACTCTATATTAATAGTTTTAGTTTTAAGTTCCAGAACACAATTGTTTTGTTTAGCAAATGTTTCAACAAGGAATTTGGGTAAGAGGCTAATTTTTTCCCAGATAAGTGAGTCAGTGTATTCACCTGTGCCAATTCTAAATAGCTTTTGTTGGTTAAAAATTTTTTTCAGGCTTTGGGCAATGGTATTAAGTCCGGCAAAATATTGCAAAACAGGCGGATGAAAATAGGCTTGCAGTATGCAATAGGAGCAGTCCATATTACAAAACGTACCTGTATGAAGGATGGTATAGTCACAACAAGTGTAAAAGCTGGTGCCCGGGCATTCCCTTATAACAGCCCCTTTATTTTCTGTAATATATAGGGTTTGTTTCGCTTTTGATATGGGATCATCACACTCATTGATAAAGTCATAGACAGTTTTTATGCTTTTTATTTTTTGAGGGTCTGATTTAACCTTGGAAATGAGGTAATCTATTTCATACGTTTTGGGTAATGCCTCATCAATAAATACAGTTTCAATTTTCATTGGTTGAAAATTTCTTTTAACATTGAAGTATTAGATTCATCGGTAAGCATTTTAGCTTTTTTATTAAATTCTTTAAAACTTTTAGCCATAAAAGATATAGTATATTGTTGGCTTTCAAAATTTTGAGGGGGAATGAATTTAATTTGATTTCCAAATTTCAAAGAAGTGATCTTCTTTAAGGTTGCCTGTTGAGTTTGAAAAATTGTAGGGAACCGTTTTTCATAAAGCCAGGTTCGAATTTCTTTGGTTTTTAATACCGAATCTTTATCTTTATCATAAAGAATATCTTTCAGTGATTTTGTATTAAAAAAATCTGTGGGTTTAATATCATCTCTTGCACAAATTTCCATAACATACAATATGATTTCAAGTTGTTTGTTGTTTGACGCCCTAATTATTGAAAAAAAACTTAAAAAAGACTGTATCGTCTCTTTATCAAAACCTGTTAATCGTCTGGCAGACTTGATAGAAAGATAACTATCATTGATCAATTTTAAAGCAGATTCAGGCAATGCACCAATGGTTAATAAATCTTCTACAAATCGGGCATTGAGTTCGGTGTTAAAAATAGCACCCGATTTTTTAGCAATCTGTTCTTTGTCTATAAATTGATTCAAGCGTCTGGTACAGATAATTAATTCATAATGTGTTAAGGGGCGCTGTATGGAAAGTGAAAGTATTGATTTTAAAAGACATTGGTAGTCAGTGATGCCTTTTTTTGTTTCACATACAATAACCTTAGTTTCATTATTATGAATCAGGGCTCTAATTGTAGTGAATCCTGAAATAATAATAAATTTGTTATTAACAGGTCTAACAACTGGTAAGATTGTCAGACCTGCTTTTTTTATAGTGTGTGCAAGAAAGGTAATATCATCATCTGAAAATGAAATTTTATATCTTTTATCTTTTAAATCAATATCACGAATGTTTATTTCACATAGGGTATCAGACATTAACACCTGTTAACCGTTTATATATCTCTTTATAAGTATTTGATGTTTTATCGATTAATTCCTGGGGAAGTTCTGGCCCTGGTGGGTTTTTATCCCATCCAGAGCCAATAAGCCAATCTCTGACAAATTGTTTATCAAAGCTGTTTTGCCCTCTACCTGGTTCATATTCACTTAATGGCCAGAATCTGGATGAGTCGGGGGTAAGAATTTCATCGATAAGAATTATTTCACCATCTAAAATACCGAATTCAAATTTTGTATCTGCAATGATAATCCCTTTCGAAAGTGCATATTCAGCCCCTTTTTTGTATAATTCAAGGCTTATACTTTTAAGTTTTTCAGCTTTTTCAGTCCCGATGAGCTTTACGGCTTCATCAAAACTGATATTAATATCATGATCACCGATTTCAGCTTTAGTAGACGGGGTAAAAAGCGGCTCCTCCAATTTATCAGATTCTTTTAGACCTTTGGGTAATTCAATTCCGCAGACATGGCCTTCTTTTTGATAAGAACTCCATCCAGATCCAGTAATATATCCTCTTACAATGCATTCAACTGGAAAGGTTTCTGCTTTTTTAACAAGCATGCTTCGTTTCGCTAAAGCATCAGCATATTGCTTAAATTCTTCTGGGTAATCATCAACTTTAGTTGTAATAATATGATTTTTTACAATACTTTCCATTTGTTGAAACCAAAAAACAGATATCTGGTTTAATACTTTTCCTTTGTCTGGGATGATATCAGGTAATACTACATCAAAAGCAGAAAGTCTGTCAGTGGTAACCATCAACAGTGCGTCTCCGGTATCAAATATATCTCTGACTTTTCCCTGCCTTACCAATGATAGATCGTCAAATTGAGTTTTTGGAATTAATGCCATCATCCATCTCCTTTTTTTACATTTTTTTACATGATTTTTGCTGCTTAATATCATAAAATAAGATATTAATCCATTATTGCTAAATTTTTTTTATATACAGAAAGTTATTTATCAGCAATATTTTATTATTAATATAATGTAAGCTTGACGCCGATTGTAAAATGATAATATTGTTGACTGAATTTTGAATTTCAACAAATGAGGTTCCCAAATGAATAAAGTGTCAATTCAAATATTTCTCGTTATCCTTATTGTTTTTTTCAACCAGATCCCTGTATTTGGCCAGACAACATATTCTCTATATGACTTAATGCAGCTTGCCGGTAAACATAGCGAGACAATAAAAATTGCTCAAGATGATGTTTATCTTGCTCAACAAGATAAATCCAGAGCGTTGTCAGTTTTAATTCCCAGAGCGACAACTTATGGCAGCATGACTAAATATAAAGATGAAGATATGTCTATGCCCAATACGCTTACTGCTGGAATTAAATTGACCCAATCATTTACGCTCAATGGAAAAGAATTGATTGCTTTGGATGTGACTAAACGGACAATAGAAAGTAAAGAATTTTCTTTAGAAAGTGTTAAATCCAACTATTTATTACAGGTCGCTCAAGCCTACTATACTATTTTGAGTTCTCAAAGAATCCTTGAAATAACTCAATCTGATGTAAAACGTTTAAAAACGCATCGGGATGGTGTTAAGGAAAAATTGAATGTCGGCAACGTTACTAAGACAGATCTGTACAGGGCTGAAGCTGAATTATCAAAGTCTATGACTGAGAAGGTAAGAGCAGAAAACCAAGTGTTACTAAGAAAAGCCGGTTTGCAAAATCTTGTTGAAATAGAAGATGATTTTAATCTTAGAAAAGAAAATATTGAAGGGATTGAAACGTATCAAACTACATTAGAAGACATTCAAATGTATGCATTAAAGAACAGGACTGAAATCAAAGAAGCAAAAAAAAATCTTGATATTGCCACAAAAACAATAAGATTTGAGAAGAGCGCATATTGGCCATCTATATCCCTGGAGGCGGGTTATAAAGAGACAGACATTGAATATAAAAACCAAGGGTCCGATGTCGAATATGATACCGAAGATTATTATGTCACAGGAGAGCTTACATTTACTCTATTTGATGGGGGCTTACGAAGAGCTGATATCAGAAAGGCTATTGCCGACCAAAGAAAAGCAAAAAATGCATTAATCCTTCAAAAAAAACAGATTATTTTAGATTCAAAAATCTCTTATCTGGATTATGAAACAGCTAAAAGCACTCTAATTAATTTACAAGATGAGCTTAAATCTGCTCAGGAAAACTATAATGCCGTTCAAATGCAGTTTAAATATGGGATGGCTGACAGTATTGACATGATGGATGCAAATACACTATTGGTTACATCTCAAAGAAGGATTTCAGATGCAACCTATATTCAGTATTTATCAGTATTAAAGATTCTTCACACCAAAGGTGAATTGGTTAAATTCTTTTAAAATAAAAACGGTTAAGAACTTATTTAGGGATGTTCCTTGGTGAGTATTCATTCAATTAAATTTACTTTTTTTTTCCTTTTCTATGCGAGGTGAACCCAGAGAGGGATTTGAAATTCAGAATTCCTACTATTCAAGCGTATTTTACTTGTAATGAATCCGTAATGTTTTAAGGGGGTAAACCTTGACTTAAATGAATTGTTTAAATATTCTAACAGCAGTGTAAGTCAAGATTGAAACGAATTCGTATTGAAAGGAGAATTACATGTATGAAATAATTGCAACCCCTGAAGAGTATCAGATCGATCATCTCATTAATGGTACGGGTAATGCAAATATTGAGATTTCTAAAGAAGAAAGAGATAACTGGGCGGGTGAAATTATAAATTTCAGTGAAAAATTGACTGAGTTTGCAAAAAAGTCTAAAAGACTTGGAAATCTTCTTTCAAGCAATGAATCTATTTCAGCAGCCCCAGCATCTCTAAAAACTTTTAAAATTCAATTGTTTATGATTAATGACTCTTTAACCAAAGCCATCGAAATTGCAGATAAGTTAGAATCTGATATCATTAAAAAATAACTTCTTCATCTCAACGTTTTTTGACGTAATAAATGGTCTGTGAGGACAATTGCCAACATCGCTTCACAGACCCTATTAATTCGTGGAATAGCACAGATGTCATGACGGCCTTCAGTCGAAATTTCAGATGGATTACCGTTTTCATCAATGGTTTGCTGAATTTTTAAAATAGAGGGTATCGGCTTCACATGAACTCTTGCAATAATATTATCCCCATTTGAAATGCCCGCTAAAATACCTCCGGAATTGTTTGTTTGAAATCCTTGAGATAGTATCTGGTCATTATTTTCAAAGCCTGTCATTTGAGAAGATTTTGTTCCGGCACCAATTTCAACTGCCTTGACTGCACCGATACTCATCAAAGCTTTGGCAATATCTGCATCAAGCTTATCAAAAACAGGTTCGCCTAAACCCGCAGGTACGTTAGATGCAATAATTTCAACAACGCCACCTAAAGAGTCCCCTTCTTTCTTAACCACGAGTATTTTTTTTTCCATCTTACCAGCGGCATTTACATCAGGACATTGTATCGTATTTGTTTCTTTTTTAGATATATCATCAATTTGTTTGGCTTTAATACCACCAAGTTCTATTGTGTAAGCATTAATTTTTATATTATGCTGGTCAAGAATAACTTGAGCAACCGCTCCTGCAGCAACTCTTGCAGCAGTTTCTCGTGCAGAGGCCCTGCCACCACCCCGAAAATCCCGAATACCATATTTAGCTTGATAGGTATAATCACCATGACCCGGCCTGAAAAGAGTGGAAATATTATCATATGATTTTGATTTTGCATCTTTATTCTCAATCATAATCATAACAGGAGTTCCAGTTGTCTGATCTTTAAATGTTCCAGATACAATAATTGGATGGTCAGGTTCTTTTCTTTTTGTGCTGGATATTCCCTGCCCTGGCTTCCTTTTATCAAGCGCTTTTTGTATAATGCTCGCATTAAGTCTAAGACCTGGGGGACACCCTTGAATCACAACACCTATTCCTTTACCGTGCGATTCTCCAAAAGTAGTGATATTAAATGCTTTACCAAAATTACTGCCTGACATTAAAATAATCTCCTGTCTATAATATTAACGATTCCTTTTGAATTTATACTATTTTTCATATCTATAATGTTTCAAAAATATCCCAGTAGTCTGGAAAAGATTTTTCAACACAGGTTTCATTCTCAATTTCCATACCAGGAATTTTAAGGCCTGGAATTGAAAAAGCCATGGCGATTCTGTGATCGTTAAATGTTTCTATTCGTGCACATTTTGGTTTTCCACCCGTAATTTCTAGAAAATCATCACCTTGTACTACCTTTATTCCCATTTTTTTAAGTTGTGAAGAGACAGCATCGATTCGATCACATTCTTTTTCTCGTAAATGCTTAATGTTTGTTATTTTTGTTTTACCTTCTGAAAAACTTGCAACAACAGCAATAGCAGGTACGGCATCTGGTGTGTCTGACATATCTACATCAATGCCTCTAAGAGAATTACCACAAACCCCAATCTGATTAGATTCAATTTTTACCTTACACCCCATTTTTTTTAAAATTTCAATCTGTTTTAAGTCTCCTTGCAAGGAATTTTCAGATATGTTTTTAACGCAAATCATCTTTCCTGTTATGGCTCCAATTGCCCAAAAATATCCAGCATTTGAAAGATCAGGTTCAACCAAAAAATTACCAGGGGTATAGGATTGTTCCCCTGCTACTTTATAATGTCTCATATCAACTTGATGGGCCTCAACTCTGAATTTTCTCATAATATCAATAGTTAAACGAATATAGGGCGAAGAAACAGGAGAGGTTTTAAGACTAATATCCATTCCATTTTTCATGAATGGGCCTATCATTAAAAGGGAGGAGAGATACTGACTACTTTTTGAACAATCGATAGCAATTGCGCCACCCTCTCTATTTCCACCACAAATACGAACTGGCGGATTCCCCAATTTGTTTTCAGAGATTGCATGAATACCTAACTGAGTCAGTCCATCAAGTAGTTCTACCATTGGACGTTCACACATCCGCTGATCACCTGTGAACATATATTGCGTGGTCCCTAATGCGGCTATTCCAGACAGCAGTCGCATAGACGTACCTGAATTACCTAAGTATATGGTGTCATCATATTTTACAGGGCTGTTACCAAACCCTGAAACACTATAACGATTGCCTTTAGCCAGGTCTATTTTTGCCCCCATGCATTTAAGTGCATTTATGGTCAACAAAATATCTTCACTTTGGAGAAGGTTTTCAATATTAGAGGTTCCATTAGACAAGGATGCACAAATCAACATTCGGTGTGAAATGCTCTTAGAACCTGGTATAATAACATTTTGATCTTTTATCTTTTTAGAAATTATCTGTTTCAATTTAAATATCCTCATTCAGGGTTCACTCAAAAAATGTAAAGTTATTTTTGAGCGAGGCCTTAATATTGCTTTTACATAACCCAAATATTAGCGATACGTCTTATATCAGGTATGCATCATTCTCCTCTTTTTCAGATACAGGATAGGATCCGAGTATTTTTAATGACAAGGTGTATTTTTTTATTTCATCAATTGTTAAAGAAACAAGTTTATCTTGTTGATGCCCTTTGATGTCACAAAAGAAATAATAACTCCAGTTTTGATGTCTGGTAGGCCTGGATTCAAGTTTTAACATATTAAGCCCTGTCCTGTTTATAGGCTCAAGAGCTTTAAATAATGCACCGGGTACATGGGATGTGGCAAACATAATAGATGTCTTATCATTTCCACTAGGATCTGCTATATCTTTCCCAATAATTATAAATCTTGTAATATTTCCAGAATAATCTTCTATTTTGGACTCCACAACTTGTAATTCATAAAGATGAGCAGCCTGTTTATTTGCGATAGCAGCAATCGTTTTGTCATTGGCTGCCAGAATCGCAGCTTTTGAAGAGCTATTGGTTTCAAATAACTGCACGTGAGAAAATTTCTTTTTAATCCAAGTTTTACATTGTGCGAATGCCTGGGGATGCGAATAAATTTTTTGAACATCTTTTGGTTCACCCGTTATGGACAGCAAATCATGGGAAACAGGTTCATAGTGCTCTGCACATATGTTTAAATCAAAATCGGCAAAAAGATCAAGCGTATGATTTACAGCTCCTTCAATTGAATTTTCAACAGGTATCACTCCGAAATGGCTTTCTTTTTTTTCAACTTCTTTAAATATTTCATATAAATTTGGCTGCTCAACAAATTTACCGGAATGTTTAAAATGAGTCAGCGCAGCAATATGAGCAAAACTTGCTTCAGGCCCCAGAAAAGATATGGTTTTTGGCTTTTGAATTTCTCTTGTTGCCGTAATGATCACATTAAAGAAATAGCTTAATAATTCTTTATCAGCAGGTCCTTGATTGATTTTAGATAATTTTTCAATCACTCTTCGTTCCCGGGATCGATCGAGAATTTGACCACCGGTTTTTCTTTTAATACACCCTACTTTTTTACCTATTTCAAGTCGTTGATTAATCAAATCTAAAATTTGAGAATCAATGCTGTCAATTTGATCTCTTAGCGTGTTTAAATCGTATTCAGGGCTTTTATGGTTCATTTTTAATTCAACCGTTTGAATAATAGTTAGTGTTTAGTCAGACACAATTTAAATAAAAAAACCGCATCAGGTATTTTATCTGCTGCGGTTTTGATTAGGTTTTTATATGTTGAAATAATTATTTCACCACAGACTATGAAGTATTTTAAAAAAATACCTACAAAAATAAAAATATCCGTCTGTGGTTAACATATTAATGTTTCCTTATTATATTTTACGTCTTAAAAATCTATACTCAGGGGTTGGATAAGTCAAGATTATTCTTTTTTTAAAATAAAGCTTTGAATCCGATTACCATTCATATCCTTAACCACAGCTTCCCACTTATCAATAATAACTGATTCACCAGGTATTGGGATTCTGCCAATTTGATCAAGGAAAAATCCAGAAAAGGTATCATATGTATTTGATTCTGGGATTTGAATGTGAATTTCTTTGTTTAAGTCATCAATATCAATCTTTCCTGCAACCAACCACTTATTGCCTTTAAGCCGTACGATGTCAGGTGTCATTCTATCGGTTTCATCTGTTATCTCACCAATAATTTCTTCAACTACATCTTCAAGAGTTACAATGCCTGCTACACCACCATGCTCATCCACAACTACAGCAATATGATTTTTTTTCTGTTTAAAATCCTGCAGAAGGGAATCCAGTTTTTTAGATTCAGGAATAAAGTAGGGTTTTTTCATAATTTTCTTTACATCTAAAGGTGTGTCAGAATCAGAGGCGCTGGCTTTTTGAAAACTTGAAAATAAATTTTTAACATGTAATATACCGATAATATTGTCAATAGTATCCTCTATTACAGGTATTCTAGAATAACCTGTCGATAGAATTTCTTTAATATCCATGTCCTTGGATACATCGATAACAAACATATCTGCCCGAGGCGTCATGATTTCTGAACACGATGTATCATCGAATTCGAAAATATTTGTAATATACTCTTTTTCTTCTTCCTTTATTTCTCCGTCTTCTTCAACGACTTCGACCATAGTCATTAGTTCGCCTTCTGTAACTGTATCATGTGTGGCATCAATTGATCCGTGTAGTTTTGGTATAAAATTCAATAGGTAAATCAAAGGAAAAAGTAATTTTGAAAGCCATAGAAGCGGATAAATAACAACTCTTGCAACCAGAACATTGTTGTGATTGGCAAATGATTTGGGGAAAATTTCACCAAAAATTAATATCAGCATCGTCATAGTACCTGTGGCTATACCAACAGCATTGGATTCAAAATATGAAATAGCAATGGCAGTTGCTATAGCAGAAGCGCCAATATTTACAAGATTATTTCCAATTAAAATAGTGGTTAAAAGCGTGTGGGAGTCTTCTTTCATATTCAAAATCAATTGCCCTGTTTTTGAGCCATCTTTAGCAATATGGAGGGCCTTGATTTTACTGATCGAAAAAAGAGCTGTTTCAGAAGAAGAAAAAAACCCGGATAAAAAAAGGCAGATAACAAGTAAGGTCAATTCTAAAGTCATCAAAGCAGGATATAATCCTTCGTTTATAAACTATAAAGTACGTTATATAGAGTTACTCTAATAGTATTTAAGTTGGTTTGTCAAATTTAATATCTCAGATCAGTTTTTCTTAACATATTAATTACAATATTGGCAGCTCTTTTTGATGCGCCTTTATTGCCTAATAATTTTCTAACTTTAAGTAACTGATTTTCAGAAGAAACTAAATGGTCAAGCATATATATAGCCTTTTTGCTTATTTTTTCAGATGTCGCATCATTTTGAAGAAGCTCAGGCATAACCTCTTCATTCACAATTAAATTAGCCAAACCAACATACTTAATTTTAACAAAAAACTTTGCCAGTTGAAATGTGATGGGCGACATTTTATATATAATAATTGTGGGTACACAGCATAGTGCCGCTTCAAGGGTTACAGTACCGGAAGCCGCAATAACAAGATCTGATTTTAATAGGATGTCTTTAATCGGTCCATCGTTGATCTTAAATAGTGGGGCGTTATTTGACCGGTTTAATACACTTTCTATGATTTGCCTGTTTATTGAAGTTGCCTGGGAGATGATAAAGGTAACCTGCTGATTCTTCTGATGAATAAGATCTGCAGTTGCGATCATTATTTCGAGCAAATTATTAATTTCAGCTTTTCGAGACCCTGGAAGAAGGCCAATCGTTAAAGTATTTTTGTCTTTAAATAATACATTCTCAGATCGAATAAAAGGCCGTGATAAATTTTCAGGATACTCATCCATTAGTGGATTTCCAACATAGGTTGATTTAATAGAAGCTTTCCTAAAAATTTTTTCTTCAAAAGGCAGTATTAATGCGGCTTGATCGACATATTTTTTTATTTTCTTAAGTCTAGATTTTTTCCATGCCCATACTTTGGGTGTAATATAATATAAAATTTTAATCTTGTAATGATTCTTGGCAAACTGGGCAGCTTTTAAATTAAACCCTGGATAATCTACAAGTATAATTACATCTGGTTTGTTTACCTTTAGTTTTTCTTTGAATAGATCAAAGGCTTTCTTAATATATTTAAACTGTTTTAAAACTTCAAATAAACCCATTGCAGAAAGTTGCGCAATATCAAAAAAAAGGTCTACATTTTGATTCTTTAAATGAGGACCGCCTATGCCTGAAAAATAAATAGTTTCATTTTTTCTTTTTATTTCTTTGATAAGATGGCCGGCATGCATATCACCGGATGGTTCACCGGTAAGTACCATGATATGCTTTGATTTTATGGGAAGATTCATTTTTTACTACGTGTGACCTCAAGGTTATGCAATATTGGGGTGTATTTTACCCCTTAAGAGATATTATCATCTGTGTATCCCAAAATACAAATATTGTATTTATTTGCAAGTTCTATCATTTCTTTTCTATCAAAAGATAGGGATTTTTCTGCTTCAAGAACCAGAATATTTACGCCTGATTTATGCATAGTTTCAATAGTTTCACAACCAGAAGAGGGAAGATCAAATCTTAAATCCTGAGAAGGTTTAGAAAGCTTAATTGCGACTGCTCCATTCTTATGTGACAATAAACCGCCTCTTTTAATCGTGTCATCTGTTCCGTCTATAGCTTCAACTGCCAAAACAGTTCCGTTGCTAATAACAATACACTGTCCAATGTCTAACTTCCCAATTTCTTTTGCAATTCGCCATCCTTGAATAATATCTTTTAATTCAGATTTATCAGGTTTTTTTTTGGTCCAGCACCCCTTTGGGCTGATCAACTCTGGAAGAAGAAAAGTAGATGGTAATATATCGATCCCTTCTTTTGAAAGTAGGTCGGCAAATGAAGTTAAAACTGAATCATCATGGGTTCTTGCAGTTTTAGCAATAAAAGAGAGTGCTTTAAAGTCTGGACGAATATCCTTAAAAATATTTGTTTTTTTGATACTGCCTAACAAAACTATTTCAGTGATATTGTTTTTTTTAAAATATTTGATCAGTTTTGAAAGTTGTCCAAGGTATAGCCAATTTAATTGTTCAACATAATTTGAAAGTATATGATCTGTTTCAGAATTGAAACCTACAGCATAAACTTTATAGCCTTTTTCAACTGCTTTCTTTGAAAAGAGAATCGGAAATTGACCACCACCTGCAATAAGTCCAATTTTCATTTATTTACGCGTGACCTCCAGGTTATCTGGTAACACCCCTGTTTGATTTTATAATAAATTTAATAAAGTTCTGTACTTCCGGTATTTGTTCAACTTCAGCTCTAACACGTTCAGAGGCCTGCTTAACTGTTAATCCGATCCGAAAGAAGATTCTATAGGTTTTTTTAAGTTCTTTAAGGGTTGATTTTGGGAATTTGTGTCGTTTTAGTCCTACATTGTTCAACCCGTGTAATTTTGCCCGATCTCCTGCGGCAATAACATAGGGTGGTATATCTTTAACTACGGCTGATTTTCCGCCTATATAAGCGAAATCTCCGATTTGAACAAATTGATGAATAGCCACCAAACCGCCGACTGTGACGTTATCTCCCATTATAATATGGCCGGCAAGTGTGGAATTATTTGCAAGTATGACCTGTTTCCCTGTTTTACAATCATGGGCAATATGTGTATATGCCATTAAATAATTTTCTTCCCCAACTTCTGTGAGTCCGCCACCAAATTCAGTGCCCCGGTTGATGGTCACAAATTCACGAATAATGGTGCCTCTTCCAATAGTTAGATATGTTTTTTCACCATGAAATTTTAAATCCTGTGGCGCGCCACCAATCGATGCATATTGAAAAATTTGACAATTTTCTCCAACATTTACATATTGATCAATTGTGGTATATGGTCCTATCGTAGTACCTGAACCAATACGGACATCTGAATTAACGATGGCATAAGGACCTATGGAAACATTGGTATCAATTTCAGCAGAAGGATCAATAATCGCTGTAGGGTGAATCATTTTTACTCCGTAAATTTTTTCTGGTTTTCTATATTTTTCAATCTTTTTTCAAAAGAAAAAAGTTTCTTTCTTAGTTCCGGTAACCGGGATAAGACGCTTACAACCTTTCGCCAACGGGCATGAGCCATATGCGGTATACCAGAGACAATCTCATTTTTGAGAACATCACTGTGAACACCTGCATAAGGGCCGACAATAGAACCGTCCCCAATTTTTACATGGCCGGTAATACCTGCCTTTCCGGCAATTATGACATTTTTACCAATCTGCGTGCTTCCAGCTACTCCGACTTGAGCAACAATAAGTGTATTGTCTCCAATTTTAACATTATGGGCAATATGAACAAGGTTGTCTATTTTAACGCCATTACCGATAACAGTGCTTCCAAGTGTTCCCCGATCGATGGTATTGTTGGCCCCTATTTCGACATCATTGCCAATTAACACATATCCTGAATGTATCAATTTATGGTGTTTATCAGAATCTTGTGCAAACCCGTATCCATCTGATCCAATAACGGATCCAGAATGAATAATGACATTATTACCAATCCGGGTCCCGTCCATTATGGTGACATTGGGTTTAATTAACGTATTGTCACCGATATGTACATTGTCTCCTATAAATGCACCTGGCATAAGATGCGCATTTTCACCGATTTGGACATGATTACCAATAAAAACATTTGGTTCAATAATCAAATGCTTTCCCATCTTTATATGATGTCCAATAACCGCGCTAGAATGAATATGTGGTTTAATTATTTTTTGCGGATGAAATATGGAAACTAATTTAAAAAAAGATAGCTTAGGGTTATCAACTTTTAACAATGTAATATTGTGGTGTTCATCTTTATTTATAACAAAGGCTTGAGGAATAATAACAGCCCCAGCCTTTGTCTGATTTAATTTGATTAGATATTTAGAGTCACATGCAAATGTAATATCCTGCGATGCTGAATCGTCAAAAGAGGAGACCTCTTTAATTATAATGGAAGGATCTCCAATGACGTCAGCCTGAATTATTTTTGCAAGCTCATTTACGGACAGTTTCATGAAAAATTACTTGGTTTTTGAAACCTGTAAATTGTAATTTTTTATAATTTGATCAGTAATATCTATTTGCTCTGGATGATAAATCACACCCGCTGTTTTTATTTCAAGAATGAGTAAATAGCCTTCTTTTTTACCCATTTCATTGGAAATTTTAAAAACTTCTTTTTGAATTTCATTGATGAAATTTATCTCTAATTGTTTGAATTGTCTTCCAAAATCTTCTTGCATTTTTTTAAAATCATTTACTCTGATTCTAAAATCTCTTTGTTTTTCTTTTTGTTTCTCAGGACTTAAAACCAATGCTTCTCTTTCAAAGGCTTTTTTAAGTTCATCCAATTGTTCTTTTTCAGATTTTAATTTTTGTTTTAACTCATTGCCTTTTTCAGTAATTTTCTTTTGAGTTATTTTCCCTGCACTTGATTCAATTAAAATTTTTTGAAAATTAAAGACACCAATTTTTGCGACATCAGCACTAAAAGCTTGCGGAATTATCCAAAAAAATAAAAGTGTACTTGTTAAAATAATTATTGTTTTTTTCATCAAAACCTCCAAAAAGTTAATATTTAAAAAGAAGCGCCAAAACTAAATCCGAATTCACCATCACCCGAGTCTTTTAAATCTTTTCCATCAATCACCCAGCCATATTCAAGCCTTACAGCTCCCATAGGTGATGCCCACCTAATACCTGTTCCAACACTTGAAAATTGATCTCCAAAATCGATGTCTTCACTGGTTCTGTATACATCACCACGATCATAAAATAAAACGCCCATAACTTTAAATTTTTCTACTAATGGAAAAATCATTTCAGCATTAAACTGTACAAATTTTTCACCGCCTCTTTGCCTGGGATCTCCAACTCGCTGACCATCAATATCCGATTTGCCAAATCCTCTGATAGAATCAATACCCCCTAAATAGAATTTTTCATAATCAATATCAATTATATTGTTAGTTCGGTCATCCAAATAGCCCCCTTCAGCATGCAATGCCCCTGTAACTTTCCAAAAAAGTGGGAAATAAAAAGTTGTTTCTGCCTTGTATTTGGTATAGTCAATATCACCGCCTAAAAACTCTCCTGCATATTCAATAGAAAATTTATGTTTTGACCCTTTTGTTGGTAAAAAACTATGATTCCTTGAATCATATGAAATAGATGGCTGTATACTGCTGGTTAGAAAAGAGCCTTGTGTCATATAAGTGTTGGCACCATCAACATTAGATATTTCAAAATCTTCAATATTATATTTAATCCCGATTCTTGTATAGTCGAACAATAAATATCCTAGTGACAGTGATAATCCAAGAGAGTCTTTATCATAATAATCATACTCACTTTCTTCTTTATAAAGATCAACACCACCTGAATAATGGGTATCGAGAATATAGGGTTCAAAAAAACTAATTTTATATAAAAGTTGCTCAGTTGATAGGCGTGTTGATAACTTGCCTGTCTGTCCCTTTCCAAAAAGGTTCTTTTCCGTAACAGAACCCTGTGCAAAAGCACCATCGTCACTGGAAAGTCCCGCACCAAGAGAAAAATTTCCGGTTTGTTGTTCAGTAACGTTTACGTTTAAATCCATTTCATTTTCATCAGATGTTTTAACTGGTTGTACGTCAATTTGTGAAAAATACCCCAATCGATTCAAGTTATCATGACTTCTTTGAATATTATCTTTACTGTATAACCCCTGTTCGAGCACTGCGATTTCTCTTCTGATAACTTTATCACGTGTTTTTAAATTACCAGAGATATTAATTCTACGAAAATAAACAGGCATGCCTTTATTTATAGAATAGGTTATGTTCATAACGTTTTCAGAATCGTTTTTATCAACGATTGGGTTAATATCGACATTGGCAAACCCTTTATTTGAGTAAGCATTTGAAATTGCAAAGATATCCTTTCTGATAAATTCTCTATTATACAATTGACTTTCTTTGCACTGAAGATTTTTCAAAAGTTCTTCTTTAGGCACAATTAAATCACCGGTAATATCAACTTTTTTTATTTTATATTGTGAGCCCTCTTTAATTTTAAAATGAATGGAAATAAACTCTTCGCCTATATCGATAACAGGATCTGAAACTTTTGTATCTACAAATCCATTATTTTTATATAGCGATTCTATTCGTACAACATCATTTTTAACTTCAGTCTCATTAAGATCACCTGATAAAGTAATAAAAGAGAAAAACCCTTCTTCAGATGTTTCCATTTCACTCTTAATATCATCATCATCAAAATGTTTGTTACCTTCAAAGGTTATTTTTTCAACCTTTATTTTTTCTCCCTCTTTGACATTGAAAATGATATCAGCTTGAGAATGCTCAAGGGGTTTTATTTCATAAGTAATGGCACAATTATAATAACTTTTTTCAGTATACATAAACCGAAGTTGACCGACATCAGAATTTAATTTGTGGATATTTAGTATCGAACCGGTTCTTGTTTTAACGACATCTGAAAGCTCTTGATCTTCGAACACAGAGTTATTTTTAAATTTCACTCTACGAACAGAGGACTTCTCTGCCACTTCAAAAAGAACTTTTGTACCTTTATCATGGGTTTCTTTCTTTACAATAACGTCATCAAAATAGCCCATTTTATATATGTTTTTTAAATCTTTAGAAATGTTATCTTGCTTTATAATATCACCGGTTTTGGTATGTAAATTTTTTAAAATTGCGTCTGCTTCAATTCGTTTATTTCCTGTGATGGCAATATCAGTTATGACTTTTTTTTGATAAAGTTCTCCTGTAATTTCTTTACTAACTTTTGATATTGTAGAAAATAAATTTTCAAAATTATCTGCATTCACGAAAAAAGTGGTTACATTTTCTTTTTCATAAATATTGATAAGTCTTGAATCAATACTTACGCTTTCTCCCGCAACAAAAATGGACCCTGTTAAAACGTAGTCTACACCGGATTCAATTCCAAATTTTCGAAATTGAGAAAATTCCCATTCCTCTATATTTTCTTGAATATCTGAAAGAATGACTTTAGTTCCTTCTTGTTCGAGTTTTTCAGAAATCATTACGGGAATTTTATTTTTAATTTGGGAATTAGGGTCTTTAGCATCAATTGAAAAAGGAAGAATCGCTACTTTAATTTTAGTTTGAGCTAAAAGATCACTGCTAATCAAAAAAACGGTTAAAATACAAATTACAAAAAGTACTCTTGAAATGGATTTGTTCATAATATTAATCCCTAATTCTCTACTGCAATTAAACAGGAACGATATTCCCGTCCATTAATGTAACTTTTCTTTTCATCATCTCAGCAAGTTTATTGTTATGCGTAACAACAATAAGTGTCATACCAAGCTCTTTATTTAATTCATTCATCAGTTCATGTACACTTTCGCTGTTCTTTTGATCAAGATTCCCCGTCGGTTCATCAGCTAAAAGTACTTTTGGCTTCATAACAAGCGCTCTTGCAAGAGCAACTCTTTGTTGTTCCCCTCCTGATAGATCTTCTACCCTATGGGAATATCTTAAAGAAAGCCCTACTCTTTCAAGCATATTTAAGGCACTTTTTTCAACACTTTTTTTTTTTTTATTTGCGATTAAACCAGGCATCATAACATTTTCAATGGCTGAAAAACCTTGAAGTAAATAGTGAAATTGAAATACAAACCCAATTTTAGCATTTCTAAAATTGGCAAGTTGTTCACCTTTATAAGAAAGTAAATCTTTGCCTTGAAAAAAGATATTCCCGGAATCAGGCTTGTCAAGAGTACCAATAATATGTAGTAAGGTTGATTTACCAATACCTGAGGCACCCACAACTGCTATTGATTCACCTTTATAAATATCAAAATCAGCATTATTTAAAATTTCAATTTTTGAAGTTTTAGAATGAAAGTTTTTTGAAACAGACTCAATTTTTATCAATGGTGTTTGAGTATTATCCATATCTTAATGCCTCAACAGGATCCATTTTTGATGCTTTATAGGATGGATATAAAGTTGAAAGAAAACAAAGGATAATTGCACAGATGGCAATCAAAAAAACATCAAAAAATTCTAGTTGGACAGGTAGTGTTGAAAAAGGATACGCATCTGGTAATTGAATAAAATCATATTTTTTTAAAAACAAGCATATCACCACTCCGGATACCGTACCAATAAACGTACCCAATGTTCCAATAATCATTCCTTTAATAATAAAAATTTTTCTAATCGTTTTGTTGGTGGCTCCCATGGCTTTTAATACGGCTATATCTTTGGTTTTCTCCATAACCATCATAATTAAAGCGCTGGCTATATTAAATGCAGCGACAAGTATAATTAAAGCTAATATAATAAACATGGCCGTTTTTTCGAGCTTTAAAGCTGAAAAAAGACTTTTATTGATATCCATCCAGTCACGTAAATAAAAAGGATAGCTTAATATATCGGAAAAACCATCTTTGATAGTTTTAACATTAAGCACATTTTCAACCCAAATACCAATGGCTGAAATTTTATTCTTGGCACCTGCTAATTTTTGAGCATCTTTTAAGTGGATATAGGCAAGTGAACTGTCATACTCGTACATGCCGGAATCAAAAGTATCTTTTACAACAAATCGTTTCATTGAAGGAATAGGACCCATGGGTGATATAAACCCATTGGGTGACATGAGAATAATCTTATCTCCCTTTATTACACCAACAGAGTTGGCAAGCTCCTTACCCAATATAATTCCTGGAAAATTTTCATCCGTGCCATCTTTGTTTAGCATCCTTTTTAATTTTTTAGATCCAAATCCTTTAATTAGACTAAATCCACTTTCAGGATCTATTCCACGAACCATAACACCTGAAAAAGAATGACGAGTCCTAATCATTGCTTGAGCAAACAATATTGGAGACGCACCCTTGATTTGATTATTCTCTTTAAGATTAGATAAAATACGCGAATAATTATCAAATTTACCTGAATAATTCATCACTAAAATATGAGGTTCAAGCCCAAGAATTCTATTCCGAAAATCAGTTTCTGCACCACTCATTACAGCAATAACAATAACAAGAGCCATGACACCTACTGTAACCCCTGCTATGGAAAGAAACGTAATCAGAGAAATAAATCCTTCTTTTCTCTTAGCCTTAAGATATTTACCCGCTATAAATAATTCAAAGGCCATTAAATTAAATACTCTTTTTCATGTGAGGAAAAAGGATAACCTCTCGTATAGATTTAGCGTTTGTCAAAAGCATTACAAGCCTGTCAATACCAATACCTTCACCTGCTGTTGGTGGCATACCATATTCAAGTGCCTCTACATATTCAGAATCCATTATGTGGGCTTCTGAATTTCCTTCATCCCGTTGTTGTACCTGCATTAAAAATCGGTCATGTTGATCTTCAGGGTCATTGATTTCAGAAAATCCATTTGCAATCTCCCTGCCGGCAATAAAGAGCTCAAATCTATCTGTTAGTTTTGGGTCATTATCGCTTTTCCGAGATAAAGGAGATACTTCTACGGGATATCCTGTAATAAATGTCGGCTGGATCAGTTTTGGTTCAACTAATACATCAAAAAGTTTGGTTAATACTTTGCCATGTCGATCTTTTTTTGTAATTTGAATGTTGTTTTCTTGTGCGAATTTGAGCAAAGATTCAGTATTATCTAAAATTTTAGGGTCAATCCCACCAATTTTTGTAAGAGATTCTATCATGGGAATTCGCAGCCACCCCTTTTTGAAATCAATATTTTGTCCTTGATATTCAATTTCAGTTGATCCAGAAATTTGTTTTGTAATAAATTCAAACATTTCTTCTGTTAAATCCATTAACTCCTTATAATCAGCATAAGCCTTGTAAAATTCAACCATTGTAAATTCTGGATTATGTCGAGTGGATACTCCCTCATTTCTGAAGTTTCTATTAATTTCAAATACTTTTTCAAATCCACCGACGACAAGCCTTTTTAAATATAATTCTGGAGCAATTCTCAAAAAAAGTTCCATTCCAAGTGCATTATGCCAAGTTTTAAATGGTGTTGCTTCTGCTCCTCCAGGCAATGGTTGCATCATTGGTGTCTCTACTTCAATAAACCCTCTATCTTCAAAAAAGCGTCTCATATAAGCCACAATTTTACTTCTTTTAAGAAATATTTGTCTTGTATCCTCATTCATTATCAGATCTAAATACCGTTGTCGGTATCTTTTTTCAGGATCTTTTATGCCATGAAACTTTTCAGGAAGTGGTCTTACTGCCTTAGATAATAAGGTGAATTCTTCTGCTAAAAGTGTCCATTCACCGGTTCTTGTTTGAAACAATGGACCCTTAACGCCAATAAAATCACCAATATCGAGTTTTTTAAATAAAGAATAGGTCTCCTCTCCGATCCTGTTTTTTTGCAAATACGCTTGCAGTTGATCTGAGCCATCTTTAAACCGGATAAAAGAAGATTTGCCCATTTTATTTATGGCCATCATTCGACCGGCGATACAAAACTTATCGCCGTCTTCACCCAGAGAGTCTGATTTTTCTTTTATAATTTTTTTTAATCTGTTGACTGAGCAGGATGGCTTGAAATCATTTGGATATAAATTGATCCCATTGTTTTTCAATTCATTAATTTTTTCTTTTCTCAGTTGTAATAGCTTGCTTTCTTTATCCATAAATAATTACCTTAAATTTTTTTTGCACCAAATCGTATCTATCATTTAGATTTTATATTGATAAAACAAGAGTAAATAGCCTAGTTTGTTTGAAATTGTCAAGATTTTGTTAGGTGCCTTTTAGGGAAACACCATGAAAAAACACCGTGAAAACCGTACCCTTCCCAGGAGTAGAATCAAAATCAATCATGCCGTTATAGGTATCAATTATCCTGTGAATAATTGATAGACCAAGACCCGTTCCATCAGGCTTCGTTGTGTAAAAAGGATCAAAAATATGATTAAAGTCTTTTTTCTTAATACCCGTGCCGGTATCTTCAACTATTAAATAAACACGATTGTTTCCAAATAATTTAAGTACTATTTTAATCTCTCCTTTATCTGCGATGGATTGAGCTGCATTTTTTAGTAGGTTCCATAAAATCTGATTTAAATGGAATGGATCAATGAATATACGTACACTCGTGTTTAAATTCATATTGATTTTTAATTTATTATTCCATGTTGGATCGTTTAAAAACAATTCAACAACCTCATTAATTGTATCTGATATTTTTAATTCCCGGGCATTATCCGTGTTTGGTTTCGCAAATAATCTGATATCGTTAACAATTATTTTAAGGCGATCCGTCTCCCTTAATATAATTTGCATGAGCTTGTCTTCATACGATCCTGGTTTGGTATCTTCTTGAAGTAATTGAATAGAACCAGATAAAGAGGCCAAAGGATTTTTTACTTCATGAGCTATACCTGAAATCATTTCATCCATAGCCGCCATTTTTTCAACTCTTTTCAAGTGTTCCTGGGCCATTGTTAAATCTTGTTTAGCCACTTTTAACTGAAACGCTAAAATACCACTTAAAATAGCGACAGCAAAGCAAGCTAATATTAAAATAATTATCCTGTAAATTATTTGGCGTTCATCTAATGTATCGGAAAGATAAAGCTGTTCAGGAAAAGGTGTGATAACTTTATAAAATTCCAATTCAATTAAAATACCATATTGAATACTTGAAATTGTCGCTATAAGTAAGCTGCCTTTCTGAAGAAGCAACATGGAAGCATAAATAATAACGACAAGGTAAAGAAAAGTAAAAATACTGTCGTAACTGCCAGTAACAAAAATGATAGCAGTGACTATAAATGTATCCATAATGGTTTGAAAATATGCCAGCAATAGGTTCTTTTTAATTTTATTTAACCAAATAAGATAGACAATTGAAAGAACCAAAATGCATCCAGTTATATTATATAAAGCTAAAAATGGCTGTGAAAAGAAGGATAAGTCTTCCCCAGAAGAGAAGATAAGACAGGATATAATTAAAAAAATTGCAAAAGCAATCCGTATCAGACTCACCCATTTAATCTGATTAGATAAATTAATTTCTTTTTGAAAAAGACTTTTTCTCATAAATTTATGAAACAGCACCTGCCATTGAGAAAATAGGCAGATACATTGAAACAACCAGGCCACCAACGACAACGCCAAGGAAAACAAGCATGAAAGGCTCTATCATATCTGTTAAATTTTTAACTGCCTGATCAACCTCATCATCATAGAAATCAGCAATTTTTTCCATCATGGTATCAAGAGCGCCAGTTGATTCACCAACAGCGATCATAGAGCAGACCATGGAAGGAAAAACACCACTTTCAAGCAATGGATCTGCCATTGATCGTCCTTCAGAAATACCAGTTTTTACATCTATAATAGCAAATTCAATAATTTTGTTTCCTGATGTTTTTGCCACAATATCAAGTGCTTCAAGGATTGAAACACCACTTGAAATCATCGTGCTGGTCGTTCGTGTAAATTTGGCTACAGCTACTTTTCTGATTAAAAGACCGATTAAGGGAAGCCTTAAGAACATATCGTCCATGAAAACACGACCTTTTTTTGATGCATAAATTCGTTTGACAAGGAACGAGGTTGCTATAATCCCCCCAAAGATATATGCAATATTGCCAATAACAAAGTCGCTTAATGTCATTACAAATAAAGTAGGAGCAGGCAGAGCTGCACCGAAATCAGCAAACATCTCTGAAAAAACGGGTATGACAAAAACCAGAATAACAGAGACAACAATTACTGCGACAATTATGGTAATAATCGGATAGGTCATGGCACCTTTTACCTGCCGTTTCAGCTTGGCCATCTTTTCCATATAGGCTGAAAGCCGTTTTAAAATGACATCAAGAATACCACCGGCTTCTCCAGCAGCGACCATGTTGATGAAAAGTTCATTAAACACTTTTGGAAATTTTTTAAGAGAATCTGCAAATGTTTCACCAGATTCAACAGATTCTTTAATTTTTTTTAAATTCTTTTTAAAGGTAGGATTTTCCTGTTGTGATTGAAGGATATCAAGGCATTGAAGAAGCGGCAATCCTGCATCAATCATTGTAGAAAACTGTCTGGAAAATATAATTACATCATTCTCTTTAACCTTGGGTTGAAAAAATTCTATATTCTCAAATAGGTCCTTTGGCTTTTTCTTGACTTTGGCAGATGTGATTTTTCGTCGGGCAAGATTTTGTTTTACTTGTTCAGGAGTTTCTGCCTCCATTTCACCTTTGACTTTTCTTCCTTTGGGATTTTTTCCCTTCCATTCATAAAGAGTCGGCATTTTCAGTCCTTTTACTAATTTTTCAAACCAAGGTGTCCATGATATATAATTCATATACCAAAGTCAGATCATTTGTAAAATTCAAACAGATATACTATATAAATTTTATTACTTTATTACAACAGGAGTTCTCTTTTGGGTAAAAAAAATAAAGGTATTATAGCTAAAACAATAATTACCAGTCATATAAATGCTGATTTTGATGCCATTGCATCCATGTTGGCTGCTCAAAAATTGTATCCTGGATCTATTATTATTTTTCCTGGCTCTCAGGAAAAAAACCTACGAGATTTTTTTATCAGTTCTACAAGCTATCTGTTTAATATGGCAGAACCAGGTACCATTGATTTTTCTCAAACATCAACACTTGTACTTGTTGATACAAGACAAAAAAACAGATTAACTCAAGTGTCTGATTTACTAAAAAAAAAAGACCTTAAAATAGATATTTATGACCATCATCCACCGATGAAGGGTGATGTAAAGGGGTCCTTTGAAATCACAAAACAAACCGGTGCAACGACGACTATATTAAGTTCCATACTACAGGAAAAAAAAATTATTCCTAGTCCTGAAGAAGCAACAATTATGGCGTTAGGAATATATGAGGATACAGGGCTGTTTACTTATTCCTCTACGACCAAGGATGATCTTGAACAAGCCGCTTTTCTTCTGTCCTGTGGGGCCAGCTTAAATACCATTGTCAGTTTTGTAGTAAAGGAAATTAAATCTGAACAGGTCACCTGGTTAAATGAATTATTAAATGAAATAACCATTCATAAAATAAATGGAATTGACATTCACGTTTCGGTTATTTCTTCAAGTCAATATATTACAGATCTGGCGACTATTGTTCAAAAAGTTGTCAGAATGGAAAATCTTGATATCTTTTTTGCCATTGTTTTAATGGGCAATAAAATTAACATTATTGCAAGAAACAGTATCCCCGAGGTTGATGTCGGCAAGATACTTTCAGGATTTGGCGGTGGTGGTCATTCTTATGCTGCATCTGCAAAGGTTGATAACCAGACTCTTGCACAGGTTGAGATGATGCTTATCGAACGGCTTCAAAAGGAAGTAAAAAGCATTCAAATTGCAAAAAATCTTATGTCTTCCCCTGCAATTACAGTTGAACCTGACATTACCTGCAAGAAAGCAAGCGCTGTGATGACACGGTACAACATTAACACTTTATTGGTAGTTGATAAAAAGAAGAATGATTATCAAGGATATATTACACGGCAGATAATAGAAAAAACATTGTATCATAAACTCTCTGATCTACCCGTTACAGAATACATGAATTCTGAAACAAACTTTATTTCTTTAAACGCTGAAGTCTCACAGATTGAAACAATAATTATAGAGGGTAAACAAAGAATTTTGCCAGTGATTGATAATGGATGGATAAAAGGTGTTATCACCCGCACGGATCTTTTAAATTATTTGGTTCAGCATAACAAAGCCCTTAAAAATAATGAAACTGAACTGGGTATTAAAAAAAATGCCAAGAAAAGACATATTGAAAATATTCTATATCAACGAATAGATAACCGGACAAAACTGCTTCTCAAGAATATTGGGGCTATTGGCAATGGTCTTGGATATAATTTATTTGTTGTCGGAGGATTTGTAAGGGACCTGCTATTAAATAGACCGATTGATGATATAGATATAGTTGTTGAAGGAGATGGCATTAAATTTGCCAAACATTATGCGAAAAAAGAGGGCTGTAGAATCAACACATATAAAAAATTTGGTACAGCTGTCATTATTTTCCCGGATAATTTAAAAATTGATGTGGCCTCAGCCAGGCTGGAATATTATAAAACGCCTGCAGCATTACCTATTGTTGAGAAAAGTTCAATCAAGCTTGACTTAGCACGTAGAGATTTTACAATTAATACGCTTGCCATCAGCCTGAATCCTGAAAACTTTGGAACCATGATAGATTATTTTGGGGCGAACAGAGATCTTAAGGATAAAACAATAAGAACCATTCATAATTTAAGCTTTGTTGAAGACCCAACTCGTATTTTCAGGGCAATTAAATTTTCAAATCGATTTGGATTTAAAATTGGAAAAGTAACTTCAAATTTAATTAAGAATGCAATTAAGATAGATTGTTTTAAAAATTTAAGCGGCCTGCGCGTATTATCTGAATTAAAACAGATTTTCGAAGAAGAAAATCCTATACCTGCTATAAAGACTATGGAGTCATACGCATTAGAAAAGATCATTCATAAAAAATTAACCATTATTCCAAACACCTATCATCTGCTTGAATCTGTGAATAAAATACTTTCATGGCATGACCTTTTATATGTGGAAGAACAGTATCCAAGATGGTCTGTTTATTTTATGGCACTTCTAAATCGTTGCTCATACAATGTTTGTGAAGAAATATGTGCACGACTTAAGGTGCCCTTAAAAGAGAGTCGCCTTCTTTTAGAAAAAAGGTATAAAAGCGAAAAGCAGCTCTATTTAATCGAAAACTCAACAAATTATACTAAACAGGATCTTTACTGGGCACTTATAAATTTTAAAACAGAATATATTTTATATATGATGGCTTTGGCAAAAGATGAAAAAGTAAGAAAAGCCATCTCAAATTTTTACACCCATCAAAGAGGATTAAAACCGTATATTAAGGGCAGAGATTTGTTGAAAATAGGCTTAAAACCCGGTCCGGTTTTTACCACCATACTTCATATCGTGTTAAATGAAAAACTGGATGGGAAACTAAAAACAAAGAAAGAAGAGATACTCTTTGCTAAGAAATATGCATCAAAAAACAAACTTATTGATTAAATTATGAGTTTTTGCTACTCCCCCTTTCAACTAAATTATAAAATTTTCAGGAACGATTGAATATGAAAAATGCAGATTTTTTAACAGGTATCACCACAAGCGGCACCCCACACTTAGGCAACTATGTTGGTGCTATTCGACCGGCAGTTGAATCCAGCAAAAATAAAGATTTAGTCTCTTATTATTTTTTGGCAGATTATCATTCGTTAATTAAAAATTTTGATCCTAAATTGAGAAAACAATCTGCACTTGAAATAGCTGCAGCTTGGATTGCTTTAGGGCTGGATTATGATAATTGTGTGTTCTACCGACAATCAGATATTCCTGAAATACCTGAATTAACCTGGATCTTAACCAGCCTTACCGCAAAAGGCCTTATGAATAGGGCTCATGCATATAAAGCGTCGGTAGGCGAAAACCAGGAAAAAGGACATAATGACCCAGATAAAGGTATCACTATGGGGCTTTTTTCATATCCGGTTCTTATGGCTGCAGACATCCTGATGTTTAATGCTCGAAAAGTGCCGGTTGGAAAAGATCAGGTCCAACATCTTGAGATGACAAGAGATATCGCTGCAAGATTTAATCATATATACAAAAAATTATTTATTCTTCCTAAAGTTGTTGTAGATGAAACATCTTCAGTTTTATCCGGCCTTGATGGCCGTAAAATGAGTAAAAGCTATAACAATTACATTCCGTTGTTTGATACCCAAAAACGTTTAAGAAAAATGATAATGAAAATTAAAACGAATTCCTTGGGACCTGAAGAACCCAAAGATCCTGACACTTGCACGATTTTTTCAATTTTTAAAGCATTTGCCACTGAATCAGAGACAAAAAATTTAGAAAAGCGATACAGGCAAGGAATCGCATGGGGTACAGCTAAACAGGAACTTTTTGAATACATTGATGAAATCCTTAAAGAACCCAGGGAAAAATATGAAGAATTGATTAAAAGTCCCGCTGATATAGATGAAATACTAAAAAAAGGAGCTGTCAAAGCAAGAGAGTTTTCTGCTCCTTTTCTTGAAGAAATACGGAAGTCTATAGGGATTGCATCACTTGGTTGACCCGAATATTTCATATGATAGCAAATGCTTTGTTAAATAATATTATTATATGAAATAGTTATATTATGGCCCCGGAATTATTAAAAGTGAAATTTCCGAGTTAATTGTTTGATCTCTTTTGGAGTTAGATAACGCCATTTCCCTTGTTTTAGATTACCCAGTTTGACATTTGCCATTCGAATTCGGTTTAAGGTATCAACCTTATTACCTGTCATACTGACCATTTTTCTGATTTGACGATTTAAGCCCTGTTTTAATATAATGCAAAATTTATTTTTCGACAATCGAGTTACTTTTGCTTTTCTGGTTTTCTTTTTGTCAATCATCATCCCCTGAGCCATATTTTTTAGTGCCTCATTTGATATCATGCTTGTTGTTGTCACAATATATTCTTTTTCATGATTGAAAGATGGATGGGAAAGCTTATTATGTAAATCTCCATCATTGGTCAATAGTACCAGTCCTTTAGAATCTTTATCTAATCTGCCAATTGGATAGACGCGTTCTTGGATATTGACCAGGTCAAGAATAATTTTTGCATTTTGTTGAGAACAGGAGGTAACATACCCTTCAGGTTTATTAAGTGCGATATATATTTTAGAAATTTTAACATTAAAGGTAACTTCATTATTATCAAAAAAAACCTTGTCATTTAATGGGTCAACCTTTGTACCAAGCACTTTAATTATATGATTGTTAACTTTTATACGGCCATCCAATATATACTTTTCTGCTTTTCTCCTGGAACATAAACCCGCGTGAGCAAGATATTTTTGAAGCCGCAGACTTGACTGAATTGATGCCTTTATTTTTGACATGAGCTAAGATCTGTATTCTGCATTTATTTTTACATAATTTTCGCTGAAGTCACAAAAGAAAAAATTGTCAGACGCTTGTCCAAGGTTCAAATCAAGTGTGATCGTAATGTCCTTTTTTTTCATTATCTGTGCCGCCTTTTTTTCAGCTTTATTTCCAAGCCAGGTGCCATTTGAAACAAGGGCCTGATCATCGAAAAATAAATCCATTTTATCAGGAACGACATGAGCGCCTGAACGCCCAGCAGCAGCTGTAATTCTTCCCCAATTAGGATCTTCACCATAAATGGCGGTTTTAACTAAATTGGAATGAGCTATGGTTTCACAAGCATTAAACGCATCTTTTTTTGATTGGGCACCTTTAACAATGATTTGTACGAGCTTGGTTGCGCCCTCCCCGTCCTTAACCACCATTTTAGCAAGCTCAAGACATACTTCATCAAGTATATTTTGAAATATTTTTTTTGATTCATCAGATTTAATTTCCACATCAGAAGTGGCGTTAGCAAGCGCTAAAAGCGTATCATTCGTGCTGGTATCCCCATCAATAGTAATTCGATTAAAAGATTTATTATTGGCCACGAATAAACATTGTTTTAAATTCTGAGCTGATATTTTTATATCAGTAAAAATATAGGCCAACATAGTAGCCATATCTGGACGAATCATACCAGAACCTTTAGCGATTCCCATAATTGAAAATCGTTTGTCATTTATTTGACCATTTTTTTTTATAACCTTTTTGTGTGTATCTGTTGTCAAAATAGCATTTGCAAAATCATCCACATTGTTTTCAGAAAGATTTTGAACAACACCTGGAATACCGATTTCAAATTTATCGATTGGAAGTGGGGCGCCAATCACACCGGTTGAAGATACCAAGACAAGATCATC
>JAAEKY010000193.1 GCA_024227235.1 Desulfobacteraceae bacterium
CCCTTGGCTGATAGAATGCGCCCTATAAATCTTGATGAACTTGTTGGTCAGGAACATCTGACAGCTAAGGGAAGCCTTCTTCAAAAGGCCATTGAAGATGACAGAGTCTTTTCCATGATCCTGTGGGGGCCGCCAGGATGTGGGAAAACAACACTGGCAGGTATTATTGCCAATGAAACAAAATCCGAATTTATTGAAATATCAGCTGTTCTTTCGGGTGTTAAAGATATTAGACAGATTATTGAAAAGGCAAAAGAAAGACGGGCGTTATATAAAAAAAGGACCCTTCTTTTTGTGGATGAAATTCATCGGTTTAACAAAGCACAACAAGATGCATTTCTCCATCATGTGGAAAAAGGTTTGATCATCCTTATCGGTGCGACCACCCAAAATCCGTCGTTTGAAGTGATTCCCGCCCTGGTGTCCAGGTGCAGGGTGTTTACGCTTAACAGCCTTAAAAAAGAGAATATCTTAGCCATTTTAAACAGGGCTTTAACAGATTCTGAAAATGGTTTGGGCCTTGAAAAAGAAAAATTGTCTGACA
>JAAEKY010000194.1 GCA_024227235.1 Desulfobacteraceae bacterium
GGCCATTCCCTGCTACTTATTGTACCCACCAATGGTTCCTGATACGTCAAAAAGCCTGAAAAGGGCTTGTTATAGTGCAGTTCATATGACTTCATACTAATATTGACTTCTATTTTTTTTATGATATAATCAACAGGAATTAAAATTTGTGTTGAAATATCATAAAAATATAGAGGTTGATTATGTCGTTTCAGGGCGTTGAATTTACTTCAGAGATGCGAAAAATGGTCGTTAATGTCAAGCATTTTTTTGACAGCACAAAAAAGACTCCGAATGACTTGACAAGGCCCGCAAGTCAACTCACTGCTTCTGCCCTTAATATAAGCGAATCAACGGTAAAAGTGATTATGGCTGCATTCAACAGAAGGGGGGAAGAGGGGCTTAATTATAGCAACTTCGAGCAACGTGGACGTCCCACATATACTGTAGAACCTGGCATAGAACCCCTTGTTCGCCGGTTTATCCGCAGAGCCAACAGAGATGGAGATCAAGTAAATATTGCAATCATCCGTAATTTCATGCGAGACGAGCTTCATTGTGATGTTGCCCATACAACTCTATGGAGAGCGCTGCAACGATGGGGGTTTGAGTTTGGTAAAGGGATCCGATCGGCACAGCTTAAAGAAAGTGAACGAGTTATAATAATGAGGCGGCAATATTTGAGGTTAAAACGCTCTAATCGTGATGATAAAGGGCGAACCGACCGTCCTGAAGTTTACTTGGATGAATCATATATCAATAAAAACCATTCAAATGACAATACATGGTATTTTGAAGAAGATGGCATTATTATTGGGAAGCCAACCGGAAAGGGCGATCGCTTAATAATTGTAGATGCAATAACAAAGGATGGATGGGTCCCAAACACAAGGCTTGTTTTTAAAGCGTCAAAAAAGACAGGTGATTATCATGCAAACATGAATTGGGATAATTTCTCAGAGTGGTTTCAAGAAAAACTGCTCAAAAATATTCCAGAAAACTCATTGATTATTATGGACAATGCGTCCTATCACAATGTACTTGCTGAAGAAGCATTTCCTAAGAAAAGTCATTCTGTAAAAAGATTACGTGAATGGTTGTCAAACAATGAAATTCCCTGGACCCAGGACATGTTAAAATCAGAGCTTTTCGAATTATGTTCACGCTTTGCAACAAAACCAGAGTTTTTAATTGATACGATTGCTCGTAAACATGGTCATTCTATTTTACGAACACCTCCCTATCACCCTGAATTACAGCCTATCGAAACCTGTTGGGCAATTGTCAAAAACCATGTTGCGCAGCATAATGACTGCACTATGAAAAAAGTTCGAATATTACTTGAGGAGGGCTTTGCGAAAGTAACTGCCAAAACATGTCAAAAATTGATAAAAAAAGTGAACATCCAAGAAGATATTTTCTGGACTGAAGACACCGAAAACCATGTCAAAATAGTATGAATTCATATGAAATTAACTATAAATGAATACATTCGGCATAAAATTGGCTAATATCTGCTTGACTTTTCAGCTAAAGCACATTCAGCACCTTAAACACCAGATTTTCGTAATTTTTACAGATTCTCAAGTAGGGACTCGCCGCACCAGTCAGTGTGATCAACGTCAGTAGGGGATCGGGGAAGCGCACGCCCAGGTCCGACACGGCGCTTTTAATTTTCTGCAATCGTTGGGCAATGGTTTCAATCGGCAGATCGGACATGA
>JAAEKY010000195.1 GCA_024227235.1 Desulfobacteraceae bacterium
AATTTTTGAAAAATCCAAAATATCATTAATCAATGCTAACAAAGAATCTCCACTGGATTTTACAGTCCTTGCATATTCTTTTTGCTCTTCTGACAGTTCAGTACCAAGAAGCAGGTTTGTCATCCCGATTACGCCATTCATTGGAGTACGGATTTCGTGACTCATATTTGCTAAAAATTCACTTTTAGCCATGTTGGCCATTTCAGCCTGCATGACCATGGTATTTGCTTTAACCGTTGCCTGTTCTAACTGCTCATTCAGTTCTTCAGCTTCTCGTTTTTGTTTTTCAAGTTCTTGGTTAAAATGAAGTGACTCTTCTAAAGTCTGCTCAATTTCTTTTTTTTGCTTTTTGTCAAATTAACGACTTTCCTTAATATCTTCACTGATAAGATTTACAAGAGCGCTTCTCTTATAAAGCGGATGATCTTTAGGGGTAACCGTGGTTTCATCCATCAATTTAGTTTCCTTCTCATCCCAGATTATAGTTCCCATCAGCTCAGCGAAATCATCAATATCCTGTTGAGTTATGGTTGTTTTTTCATGCTTGCCTGTCTCTTTATGTTTTTCTTGAGGAGAAGAAGTGATTTCAATATTCAAAAAAGCTATTGCTTTTAAAATTGCAGCGTCATAATTTTTGCATATAGCTGTTTCAAGATTAATATCTTTATACATTTTAAAAGCGACATTGACCATTGTTCGCATGGTAAAAGAAGTATTATATAATATAAACCCTGCAATATCATCCTGAGCTGCGATCAAGATATTGCGCTGTATATTTGACTCTTTGACAGGAGGTAATCCCTTTAAATATGCGGCATCTCGCATCTCAACAAATGGCTTGGCAACTCCGGCATCTTCAACA
>JAAEKY010000196.1 GCA_024227235.1 Desulfobacteraceae bacterium
GTTACTCTCTGGACCGTCGCGTACAGCATATCCTCAAGGCCGGTGCCGAGGGATTTATACAAAAACCGTTTACATTTAAAACCATCTCGGAAAAGATCAACCAAGTGCTGTCAGGGCGACTCAACGCCTGACTATAGGTTTATTTCTTGAAAGGAAAGAATTTCAAAAATAATTGCCGGTAGGCTCTAATGCCTTTTGTATCATACGTTTACTGGTATCTAACTATTTTGATCAAAATATGAGTTTTTCTGATTTCATATATCGTTTATATTCAGTTTGTTACCGGTCCCACACGGCTTGCTTTCAAAATCAATCATGGCTTGTAAACGCAGGCGTGGCAAAGGTTTAGAGACGGTCACAGAAAATTTGGGGTTTTGGACAAAAACCCCCAAGAAGCCAGCAACAATATATTGAGGTTTGCCTTCTTTGTTCAATTGTTCGTTTTAATAGCAGCTATCGGCAATAAAGGCTAAGTTGGCTATGTTGGGGATATTTTAAACCTAAATTGAAAAAAACTAAAACAAATAGATCGAAAGCATATGGGGGATATTTATCGATTGCTAATCTCGTGTAATTTTATTGCTAATCTTGTGTAAGTTCATAGGGATAAAACCTGGAACATCCTCTATTAGGGTGCCATTATGTTTATTAGGTTTATACATCGCTTTGCTAGTAAATGGACCATGGGCTGAATCATCACAGATAATATCTAACTCGTCAACAATGATAATTCCGCCCTCAAGAACACCTGTACCGGTGACCATTCCCCGGCCTTGACATCCAATAATATTTGATTCCTGCCCGATAATTTTAAATGTTCCATCCCTATTCAATGTTATTGATCGTTGTGCTTCGGACCCATCATTTTCGTCTATCCCCTCCCATAAACCGACAAAATATAATCTTTTAGATGATTCGTCCGCATGAACAGTCGATGCAAGAATGACAAAAAAGACCACTATTGCGGTTGTAAATAATCGCTTCATTTTTTGCCTCCTTCCTAAAAGCGTTGGGAATTAGGCTGATTGTTCGTCATGATAGGAGTTTATGCATCAGTTTTACTATCCAAATGGAAAGTATTTCCCCAACACTAAAAAGTAATTAAAAAGTTGATACTCTCCCCCAGATGCTTTACGTGTAAAGACTTTACTCTGCTATTTATGTCTTCAACTGATTTTCAGGTTAAAGATTAAGAGAATCCAAGACCTGTTTCAGAAGGAAAGGGAATGAGGAGGTGGGAAACAGAAATTTCGCTCACGTAAGAGACAGTCTTAAATCAACTTGAGCTTCAGCGAATGTATTACTCATTTTCAAACATAGTCTGAAATGTCAATGATATTTCCTATAAAATTAATAAGATGACACATTGGTTGAATACCTCGGAAAGGCCCCTTTGGTATACACTTATATCCTACTGGAATTAATTTAAATAGCCTATTTTTAGGTGAAATGCTCAAGCAATTTAGGGCAAAATTTCTTGCAATAGAATACATTGGTGCGAAAAATTGTTCTATTTAAAGTTTGGTCAAATAAGAACGACACAAACTTATTAACTGATTTTCAGTAAAGCCCTTGTTTTTATAAACATTACGGAACTCAAATCCATTGAAAACGAAAATCCAGAATATCAAAAACATTCAATAGAATAGAAATTCTAGGCAATGTATTCTATTGCAAGTTTTTTGGACCCAAATTTTTGGTTGGTTTTACGCCAAAACAAACTATTTTTAATTATTACAGCAATATAAAAGTGTCAACCAGAAGGGCCTTTCCGAGGTATTCAACCTATTCGGCGGCATCGCTGGTGGTATTATCGGGTATCTCCATAAGATAGCAATTTTCGGTGCTGGTTGTGGTGCGTTAAGTTGTTTTTTCTTGGCCTGTTTAATTCCGGTTCTTTTCCCAACACCATCGTCGAGATTAAGTTAAAATGGCATCGTTTTCCCGGTTATCAAATTGAAAATAGGCGGTTTCGAGGGGCTCGAATATAATTTCAACAGGTTGCAGAGCCGAAAAAATTTATATAAATTGCATTGAACACCGATTTTCGCGCGAAGGAATTCAAATAAGAAGATTTTTTGCTGTCCATAAACCTGAAAATACAAAAACGCTACAATTACATATGGTTACGGGGATCAGCTTCCTGCGGCCGCTTGGCGTTTCTTATATCCTATGACGTTTTAAAGGCGGGTATCCTTAGGGTTATAATCTGGCTCAATAAAAGAGCGTTATTATTCATATGCAACAAAACTACTTAAATAACAGGTGTATATAACAATATGTGGTGCCGGCCCGCTCTGATCTATACAGTATATTGTTGCAATATAACATTTCTATATTGACATATAAAGCGTCATAAGATATAAAATCGGCATGGCGGATGAAAACTATTTTCTTCACCCAACACATCATTGGCAAAGACGATACGAAGCCCTGAGAGCTTCCTTTGTCGACCGGTTGCCTGCCAAAGCCGTGGCCGATCGTTTCGGATATTCTCCTGCTTATGTCCATCTTCTTCGCCATCAATTTACACACGGCAAAATCGATTTTTCCGAACCAGTGCCCGAAGGCAAAGTCCAACGTCGCAGGATCTCGGGCGCCACACGACAAAAGATATGCGACTGGCGTGAGCA
>JAAEKY010000197.1 GCA_024227235.1 Desulfobacteraceae bacterium
GAAACCATGTCTGAAGAAAAGGCGGCATCTCTGGGAATTAATGGTTTTTTATTTAAACCGATTGAGATGAAAGATCTTGCCCAAAAAATACGAGAAGCGTTGGAATAATGGCTGCAGTCATCGATATTCACTTCTTTCAAAAAATGTAGAATAACGGGAGCAGTCCTCTGATTTTATAATTCTGTCCATACACCATGAGACTTGTATTGGGAATTTTGAGCTTCGGCTTTCAATTTTCTTTTTTTTGTTACCCTTCTGTCAAAAAAACTGTCATTCTCTCTTCATAATATTTATCTTTAAGACACCATGATTCGTTCTTCAAAAACTTAATGCCAAAACTTGTTACTCCATAATAATTATATTTTTACTCAATTAAAATTGGATGGCTGTTGTAAACATCAAAATATCAATTCCGTGATTCGGACCTTTAATAGATGCATTTGAGTAGTGCATATATCTAAAATTCAAATCAATGAAACCAATTCTAACGCCAGCACCAAAACGATCTTCAAATTGAAAGTGAGTAGACATATTTCTATCTGCAATAAACTTTTCATCAAGATATGTTACGCCGATCCCACCTTCTATATAAGGCCTTATCAGATTTGAGTCTTTACCAAAAAAATACGCAAATACCGGGGAAAAAGCGACACCATTTATATTTTTGTTTTGATTAAATTCATTTTTTTGATATTCCCAACGGTTATAAGAGAGCTCAAAATATCCTGAAAAATACCCCACTTTGGTTTCAAACCATTTTGAAGAAAAATCTTTTTTCAATCCCACTCGATAGATATCAATGTCCGGATCAGCCTCGCCAAACCCAAACGATAACCCATATCCCGAAGATTCAGCCATTGCAGTACTGCTCAGTAAAATAAGACTAAAACATAAAAGTAAATACTTTTTCATTATTTTCCCTTTTTAAATTTGAAACCCATTGGATTTATAAACATCAAGTTAATTTTTATCTCACTTTTAAATGAAAGATTGTGTTTATTCAACAAAAAAAAACATCTTTGTTAAAAACAAAAAGGGGATACGTTTGGGGACCAGTTACACTTAGGCCTTTTAACCGCATTACCCGGATATTCCATAACAATATTACAATGCTTTTTAAGATATTGAATTATAATAATGCGTTATGGTTCTAATTCAATCATTCTTAGAAAGTAAAGTACCCTTCGGGGAAAACAATTTTACTTCACCCGCTGCGTTATACGCCGATTGCAGTAAAGAATTACGACTTCACGCCCTGTGCCTTACAGCTAAAGCAAAATCGTTTTGGGTCTGACCTTTAGGTTATGAAATATCCGGGTTAACCCTTGACATAAAAGTGAACTCAGTTTATATCCTTCTAACAATTATATTAAGGAGATATATTTCTATTTTAAAAATAGAAATTTAAAAATATGCTTTTAAAACAGGTGCTTAAGAAAAACAAAACCCCATTTGTAAACCAATGGTTCCACGCAACAATAAATACTTATCCCGAGCAAGCCGCTAGGGTATTAGGCAAAGAATCCAATCGGTTTGACAACCCTGTCGGGGCAATGACCCATGAAACTATTGAGGATGTATTTAATCTAATCATAGAAGACTTCGATCAGGATACACTTGAAAAAACACTTGATCCGGTCATCCGCATTAGAGCAGTACAGTCATTTTCTGCTTCTGAGGCGGTCGGTTTTGTTTTTGCCTTAAAAAAAATTGGTGAAGATATCCTCGATAAAAGCATAATTAGAGAATTTGACAAGCTTGTTGATCAAATTGCACTGGCGGCATTTAACAGGCTTATGAAATGTAAAGAAGAAATATTCCTTTTAAAAGCCACTGAAAGTAAAAGACGGATTCACAGGGCTTTTGAAAGGGCAGGTTTAGTAGCTGAGCTAACAGAAGAAGAACTTGTTGGCTCTAAAAAATCTTAACATGCATGACAATTTTTTTTGTCATGTGTAAAATAATGAGGTGATTATAATATGAATCAAAAGTACTTGATCCCCCTGACAACTGTTTTTCTGCTTTTTTTAGTAGCATACACAGGGGTTGAGGGAGCAGGGCTTCAGTGGTTATTCGGAATTGCTATTCCATATGTAGCGTTGATTCTCTTTGTTGCCGGGTTCATCTATAAGGTTCTGAAATGGGCAAAATCCGACGTGCCTTTCAGAATTCCGACAACCTGTGGGCAGCAGAAATCATTGCCATGGATAAAACAGAACACCATTGACAACCCTGATACATCAACAGGAGTGTTTGTGCGTATGATTCTTGAAATTTTTCTTTTCAGGTCTCTATTCAGAAACACAAAGGCCGCATTCAACAGAAATGCGTCTAACCGGCTTTCCTATTCCTGGGAAATTTTCCTCTGGTTAGGAGCGCTTGCCTTCCATTATGCCTTTTTAGTCACTTTGCTAAGGCATTTCAGATTTTTTACATCCCCTGTACCATCCTGTCTCAAATTTTTAGAATATATTGACGGTATCGTACAGTTAGGACTTC
>JAAEKY010000198.1 GCA_024227235.1 Desulfobacteraceae bacterium
AAAATAGGAACCTTGTCAAAAGATCGTATCTTCCAGGTTATTCAGGGCATTAAACTGCTTACAGAACCTAGAGAGGTTGATTAAAATATAGCGACAAAACCCAACATTTTTCTTCAGCGGACTAGTTTCACTCGCCGCTGAGAAATGCGTTCTGTTCATTAGGACCAATCCAATATGAAAAAACAATATTGTCTTGATTTAGAAAAATTCAGTTTGGAAAAGTTTAAAAAAAGTCTTCAAAAAAGGAACATGATTCATAGCAGAGTCATTTTAAAAGAGGGTATAGAAAAAAGATTCGAGATCCTTGATTCTTATGGAATTAAAACCTTAAAAGTCTTAATTGATGTGCTGAAAACCAAACAAAAAATAGAGGCTTTTTCAAAAAAAACAGGTCTATCAATTGAGTATTTGACAATATTAAAACGGGAAGCAAGTAGTTATCTTCCCAACCCAATCAGTCTAAAAAAATTCCCTAAAATTGACCACAAAACAATTGAAGCTCTTAAAAAAATCGGAATTACGAACACAAAGCAATTTTTTAACAAAGTGAACATTGGAGAGGAAGCTGACCAAATTTCTAAAAGAACTGGTGTCTCAGTGGATAAGTTGAATGAATTGATATCGCTTTCAGATTTATCGAGACTATATGGAGTTGGTCCGGTATTCGCTAGGATTATTTATAATGTAGGGATTAATTCAGTTGAAAGTTTTGTTGAATATTCAGCCAGCGAGTTCATTGAGATCTATGAAAACAGAACCAAAAAGAAAGCAGATTTCAGCGAAAACGATATAAACTTTAGTATTGATTTAGCAAAAGAATTGATAATGACATAAAACATAACCTCGCTAATTCATCCGACGCAAAAAACCTGCGCGGCTGATTAGCCCGTTTATAAAGCAAATCACTAAGATACTTGGATATCAAATATGCTTGTCACAAACAGGGAAAATACTAAATTCGAAAAATATGATGGATTCTCAACAAATCTTCTCATCGGAGAAATAAATTCCGGTTCAAAGGAAATCTCAATCCAAATAACTGATGTCGAACCCAATGAAATGCAATTTTTACATTCTCATGTGCAGGAGCAGTGCTATTATATAATTTCTGGCACAGGATTGATAATCATTGATGACCTATCCAAGGAAGTGAAAGAAGGTGATGCCATTTTTATACCTTCCAATTCAACACATGGGATTAAAAGTATAGGGAAAACTAATTTGACATATTTAACAGCCAATCAGGCATTTGGTAAACAGAGAGAGAATGAAATATGGACTGAAGAAAAGGCTTTATAACCACACACCATGCACTGGATTCGCAAGGTCGTGCGGCTTATGCCCATACGTAGTTTAGTGTTAACGAGCCTTTGAAAAATGCTTCATCGCCTGCTCACCTGTGATGGTGAACGAACCCCGCGGTCAGACGCCAAGTTAGGCGCAATTAGAATAGTTGTTAAAATAAAGGAAGAATAAAGAAACCCACGTTTCTTCTCGATATCTCAATCAAAGATAAAGTACAACGCACTTTCAACTCCCCATTTAGGGCAAAGCGAACAAATTAATTCCCATAACATGTCAGACCGTTAGGAGTTATAAGTAATTGATTTGACATAAAATAAAAACATCTAGACATTGTGTCTCATTCTTGATACACTTTCCTCATACCATCAACGTATGTATGAGGGGGTTATGGAA
>JAAEKY010000199.1 GCA_024227235.1 Desulfobacteraceae bacterium
TCAATTAGACGCTGAAACTCTATGGACGTATAAAATACAAAAGCAAGGAGGAGGAATATCATGGATTTTGAAAAACTAAAAAGCTTTTTTATGTGGTGCACCATTATAAATGGTGCCGTTCTGATTTTGAGCACACTCGCATGTATAATTGGCCAGGATTTGGTATACAGCATTCAAGGAAAATTGTTTCATATCTCTCGTGAAAATTTCAATATGGCCTTTTTTTCGTTCATAGGATTATTCAAGATCGCCTGGTTGATCTTCAATTTAACGCCTTATATAGCCATACAGGTTATTAGAGAAAGATAAGATTCAAAGATTAACCATTGGAAAATCTATCAGTGCTCTATTGTTAATGTCTCGCCATCGAATGGGATAAATGTTTTTTAACGAAACTGAAATTTATATGGTGAGATATGATAAAAATTTCTATGTTCACTCTTTAGAACTGCATGAAATAGAGTGTTACAGGACCTTTTGAATTGTTAACAGTCGCAGGATTAAAATTGATGTAAGAATCGTTTACTTCTGGAATTTAGAAAGCATACGAAGATGTAACTTGTTTTTGTGTCTATAAAAGCAAGGAAGATCAAGAAAAAAGTTCCCTAAAAGTATAACATTTTTTTCTCAAAAGTATAACATTTTTTACATAATACTGACACTCACGGTTCATATCAATAGTATCTGTTTAATAAAAATTTTTTATAGATGAAAGTACCTAAAGTCCTAATTTAATAATCTTCTTGAGTATATTTTTATGTGGTGTATTTTTTGCATGCAACACTATTAATATGCTAAAAAGAGAATATTTGTCAGTAAAGTAGTAACAGAAAGCTGTGAGTTTAGGTTTAAATGAGTTTACAATTTGATAGGAATGCATTCTTTTTAATAGAAAACAGTAGAACGCTAAGGGCCTCTATAATGGGAAAAATGATTAAATTACTTCTGATCTTTAGTGTTGCGTTTTTGATTCCGATCTCTTCTTTAGCGGACACTTCTAATCTACCCGACCTAATCGTACCAAATATTACTATAATCCCTGGTCCTGTTGATAACACCTACCATGTAGGCGATAGTATTTTCTGGAGTGTAACTGTGGTAAATATTGGGTTGGGAACAGCAAGTGAAAGCTTTGTCGGCCATTATTTAGGGGCATCGACAAATGATTTAAGCAATAGGATAAATCTTGATAAAATAAATCCCCTTGAATATGGGGAGGAAGTTGAAGGCTGGCATTCCTATGTCTTTACGGGATCAGATATAGGACAGCGATTTTTGATTTGTGAATTAGATCATTATAGGGGTATCGAAGAAACTAATGAAATTAATAATACAGGGTTCTCTGAACCATTTAACATCATAGCCCGTATCGATTTTTCAGGAACAGTCACAGGTATCGGCGCTGGAGGTATGGGAATCAGTGTATATGACTGGGCTACAGGAGTGTGGCTTGGTAATAGCATGGTCAATTCTGACGGTAGTTATGTTGTAACTGGACTTGCTCAAGCTGTTTCAGGCCAATATCGAGTTTTTCTTTATTCCAACGATACTTACTATTTTGGTGAAGAATATGCTTCACCTGTTTTTCCCGGTGCTGACAATATTAATTTTTCTCCGGTTGAAGGGGGAAAAATATATGGTGTGGTATCTGGGAATAGTCAGGGATTGAATATTGATGTTGATGTTATGCTGCCTAATTGTGGTTCTCCCATCATTGGGTATAGTCCGGTTGATCAGGGGAATTATTCCATACTTGTCCCTGTAGGGGAATATTATGTATTTGCACATTCATTAGAAGGTACGGATAACGGTATCTTTTTAAGTGAATACTGGACGAATGCAGGGGGAACTTCCGATTGTAATGAGGCAGAAACTGTTAGCGTGACCTTTGGATTGGACACACCTATTGATTTCTCTTTAGAATTGGATGGATCTATTTCTGGAACGGTCTATGAATCTGATGGAATTACACCCATCGGATCAGGCCAGATAACCATTTATAATATGGATCAAATATCGATAGATAATACAAACATAAATCCTGGTGGAACTTATGAGGTTGATCAATTAGCTCCGGGTGATTATGTGATCCAGGTGAATCCATCCACCAACCATATTTCTGAATATTATGATGATGCCTCCTCCTTTTATGGGGCCACTGTGATTACGGCACAAGAAGGGGAAAGGATTGCAGGTATTGACTTTTCCTTAGACCGGGGGGAAAATTTGCCACCGGATGACTTTCATCTGTTATTTCCTGACACATCGGGTGATCCTGTTTTTGATATAAGTGGCGTTATTACATTGGGCTGGCAACCCACAACTGACCCTGATGGAGATGCATTAACTTATACGGTAGACATCGTTAATGACCCGAGCGATCCAGAATGGGGATCACAGGTGTTTAGTTTTACAATTGAACATTTAACCAATGCTATGGTTTCTATAGGCCCTGAGGCCTCATTTATACAAAACCGAAGATATCTCTGGCAGGTGAGTGCTGTTGATGAATATGGGGCAACCACTGTTAGTATAGAAACGAACTGGACCTTTGAAATTCGTGGTGACATTTCCATAAATGGCTGGATATCAGGCGGAGTGTTTGATTTAAATGGTAGTGCTATCGCTGATGCCAATGTATCTGTTCAAGGATTCGATGTAGAAATGCTGACAGACAACAATGGAGGGGCAACTGGCTATTTTATGGGCACAGGACATCCGGGTGATTATCAATTAATAGCCAACGCTGCAGGATATGAAACCAATAACCGGCAGGTTACATTATTCAACGGCGGGTTCAGTAACGGAGATATCTTTTTATTCGAGTTGACCCCGCAACATGTATTAGACCCCTCGTTTACTCCGGCCACAGGGACTTATATCCCTGCCCTTGAGATCACTATCACCTGTGCTACACCAGGCGCCAATATCTATTATACAAAGGACGGTAGTGACCCTGATGAAGAATCAACTTTGTACGAAGGTGCTTTTGACCTTATTGGTAATGGTGACTTTACTCTTAAGGCAAAGGCCTATGTTGACTCCTGGCTTCCAAGCAACATCGTTACTATTGATTATACGCTAATCCCAGATCCAGGGGATCTTAATGGAAATGGACAAATCGGTATAGACGATGTGCAAGTGTTAAGTGACGGGTTTGGGAAAGCGGACTCACCCAATAATGCGGATGCAGACAATGACGGCGACGTAGACGGTTTGGATATAATTGAACTTATTGATGCGATGAATGCACTATAGGAAATGCGGTTAAACTCTCTCTTTCTATTTTTTACATACCCTGCTTTATATGCAGTATCCCCCTTTTTTGTTCACACGCATCCATTCTCCAGAACATAGATATCCCCTCGTCCTGGAATCCTGTGGGGTCAGGTGCAAGTGCTTTTGAGTTTGAAGGTGATACGAATTTGAGTAATACCATAAATGTATTTATTGAGTTTCAGGTTTCAGGGCTTTAAATATTTCAAAAGAATCCCATTCATACGATCCCCCATTGTTGGTGATACCAAGACCTGTAAAATTATCCCTGTAATAGGCTTCATAGGTTTGAAGCACAACATTGCCGTCAATTAAAACATTCATCGAACCATTGACAAAACGGACCCATGACAGAGTATGAAACTGCCCATCATTAATTGCTGGAAATGTATCAGAAGCACCCACAACAAAACTTCTTGAGTTGTCCTTTCTTACAACTTCAATAGGCGTATCCTTTGAATGATTGGCATTTATTTTCAGGAGGTATCTTAGCGTGAGGTTTTTAGAACCCAGAAGAGATAACTCCATTTCTCCTGATGGAGAAGATTTAAACTTCATGTTCATCTCAAAGGCTGGTGGGAAAACACATTCAGTGAAGATAGCTGCTGGCTTAACAGGATTTGATTGGGTTTGCGGTTCTTTCTGCACCGGTTCTTGGGTTTTAGGCGTGCCAAAGATGCTATCCAACAGTATTCCTACAACTTCAGATTCCGATGATTCGTTTTTTTGGGGTTGCTCTTCTGGTTGTATCTCAGGGATCTGTGTTGATACAAAGCTTGTCAGACGCTCTGCATCGTTTATTGAAAACTCCCCAGATTTGACAGACCATTTTGGGTTATCATTGAAATTGCCGTCTTCAAATGTATCTCTGAAAAATAGTTCCCGCAGTTGTGATTTGTATTTTTCTACCAGAGCCTTGAGTTCTTCAAGAAAATTGGGATGGGCAATCATCCTTTTATTTGCATCCTCAATTTTTCCCTCTAACTCTGAAATCATGGATTTCAGCCTGGCACTATCATCAGGTGGCGAGGCTGTAACTGGTGCTATAAAAACAAAAGAAAAGCTAAAAACTATTACGATCAATAAATAGTTAAAAGTATGTTTCATATTTTCTCCTTAAAACTGTTTTAAACTTGATAGTCGGTTTATCATATTATTTGTCTTTACCTTTACCCTTGCCTGTAATTCCTCCAAATATTGCACAAACACCAGCACCAATGAGGACGGTTTATGTATCTTTTCCTATCACCTGAAAGCCTATAAAAAAAAACTTAAAATCACAAGTAAATAGTAAGATTGAAATTATTATACGATTTAACAATAGAAGTTCTGAGTAACGGTAATGGGATTTCAGTGTGACCCTGTTTTTAAGTTATTAGGGGGACACCATACTTGCCCGCTCACGCAGGTATGGTGTCCCCCGATTTTATTACGAAAATATAAAGATTGCCGCATAAATAATGCAGGAATCTTTAAAAAATCTCTTTTAATACGCAATTATGTTACTTTTAGAAATCAAAATTTTCTGGTTTGGCTGTTGCAGGTAAATAAATTGTCTGCATTTACACAGGGTGTTAACACAGGCAGGGGCTGGAATCTATAAAGGATTCAGCCCCTGCCGTTTGTTTTAATTCTAAACTATTTTAAAAATATAGGTCCTTATTTCCCTATAATGGTCCTTCCAATAATCATTTTTTCAATTTCTTTTGCACCTTCATAGATTTCAAGGACTTTGGCCGCCCTGTAAAAGCGCTCAATATCATAATCATCAAAATATCCGTATCCGCCATGCAGCTGAAGGGCTTCATCAACGACCTCTACAGCGATGCGCGATGCATACAGCTTGGCCATGGCTGTGACATGGGTGTCTGGCGTACCATTATCAAGCAGCCAGGCAGCCTTATACATGATGTTTCTGGCAAGTTCGATTTTTACTGCCATATCAGCGATTTTGAACTGAACACCTTGGAACGTTCCAATGGGTCGTCCAAATTGTTTTCGGTCTCTGACATGTTTAACCGCCATATCCAAAGCACCTTGTGCAAGCCCGACACCATGGGCACTTACATAAGCGCGGCTTCTATCAAAAAAGGCCATGAGCTGATGAAATCCATTCCCTTGTTTCCCCAAAAGGTTTTCTTCAGGCACACGAACATTATTTAGATAGATGGCGGCTGTATCAGAACACCGCAGCCCCATTTTGCCGTGCATGGGTTCTGCTTTGTATCCTTCCCGATCTGTTTCCACAATAAATATGCTATGTCTCTTGGATCGGGATTCAGCATCTGGATCGGTCAGGCAGTAAACCAGCATAAAGGTTCCTTTTGTCCCGTTGCCGATCATCACTTTTGATCCGTTGATGACCCATTCATTGCCTTCTTTTACTGCAAGAGTGGCAGCAGCAAGTGTGTCAGAGCCTGCATCAGGCTCAGTGATGGCGAATCCCATGACCGCATCTCCGGTAAAAATGGGTTCTAAATATTTTTTGCCTTGCTCATCTGTACCAAAAAGGATGAATTCTTCTGCCCCAAAAGTTAAAGAACAAAGCTGCTGACTGATACCCGGATCTTTTTTCCAGAGTTCTTCTAAAACAATGGCCTGCTCAAGATAGCCTAAACCCGGTCCTCCAAATTTTTCAGGTATAAAAAGCCCGATCAGGTCCAGTTCTCTAGCTTTTTTTACAATCTCTTCAGGATATGTCTCAGTCAGGTCTAATTCGCGGCCCGCAGGAGCCAGTTCTCCTACGGCAAATTCCCGAGCAGCTTTTTGAATATATTTTTGTTCTTTAGTCAGTCTAAAATCCATTTATTTATCTCCTTATTTATTCATATTTTTATATGTTAGATTACAAAGGAATGTTACCATGTTTCCTAAATGGCTCTGGCCGTTTTTTGTTTTTCAGCATCTTAAGCCCTTTGATTATTTGAGTACGGGTTTCTTCTGGCTCAATAATCTTGTCTACCAGCATATTAGAGGCTGCATGAAACGGATTTGAATATTTATAATCATATTCTTCAATTTTTTGTTGTTTGAATGCTTCAGGATCATCTGCTGACTGGATATCTTTTCGATAAATGATATTGATGGCAGCAGTCGTATCGAGCACAACGAGCTGGGCAACAGGCCATGCTAACATCAGGTCTACGCCCATCCCAGAACAGCACATGGCCATAACAGCCCCACCATATTCTTTTCTCAAGGCCAGTGTGATTTTTGGCACAGTGGCTTCTGCATATGCATAGAGCATTTTAGCGCCATGCCGGATGATGCCGGCTCTTTCCTGATCAACCCCTGGGAAATATCCAGGTACATCCACAAAATTTACCAAAGGAATGTTAAAACAATCACAGAATCTGATAAATCGGGCGGCCTTGTCGGCAGATTGATAATCCAGACATCCTGCCATATTCGTCGGCTGGTTGGCAACAATGCCAACGGTGTTTCCGTCTAGTCGGGCAAGGCCTGTAATGATATTAGGGGCAAATTGAGGCAGGATTTCTAAAAATTTATTATTATCCACCACCTGGTTTATGACTTGGTGCATATCATAGGCTCTTTTAAAATCTGCAGGGACAATTTGGGTAAGCGTATCATTTTTTCTTTGGGGATCATCGTCACAAGGAATTGCAGGTGGCGCTTCATCATGATTAGATGGCAGAAAACTTAAAAGAGATCGGATTAATTCAATACTTTGTTTATCATCTTTTGTAACAAAATGAGCCTGGCCGGTAATGCGGCTGTGAACATCAGAACCGCCAAGGTCTTCTAAAGACACTGTTTCTCCTGTTACATCTTGAATAACCTTTGGGCCGGTAATCACCATCTGGCTTTGTTTTTCTACCATGATAATAAAATCTGTTAATGCCGGTGAATAAACAGATACGCCAGCACAGGGCCCCATGATGCAGGATATCTGAGGGATAACACCGGATGCTGCCGTGTTTCTTAAAAACATCCCCGCCACGCCTTTGGATGCAAAAAAACCTTCATGAAGCCTTCCACCACCCGAATCATTCAGACAAATCAATGGGGCTTTCACTTTTAAAGCCTCATCCATAATTCTGCAGATTTTCTGGCCATGGATTGTCCCGACTGATCCACCCAAAACTGTCGCATCTTGAGCATATGCAAATGCTGTACGCCCATCAATGGTTCCATACCCAATGACCACACCATCTCCAGGGACTTTTCTTTTTTCCATACCAAAATCCATGCACTGGCTTTGGGCAAGATCATTTAATTCCACAAAACTGTCTTTATCAAATAGAATATCAAGTCGTTCCCTTGCAGTCAGTTTCCCTCTTGAACGATGCCGATCTATTGCTTTTTGGCCACCCCCCATGGATGCTTTTTCCTGAAGATCTTTTAATCTTTCAAATTCTTTCTGGTGTGTTTTATCCGTCATGATAACTATCCTTAATGTTAAGTTATGTCTGCTTTTTAAGGGCATGAACTAGTGAATTTTATTACATTTTCATAACAAATTATTAATCATTGTATACTGTATACAATGATTGGGTGTCAAGACCATATTAAAAAAAAACAAGTGCTTATCCCGGATATTTCATAACTTGAAGGTCAGACCTGAGTTAGTTTGGAATTAGGATCCAACTTAGATATTAATCTTAAGAATTGTCTTTTTTGGAGGTTAAAAAGATTATTGGTCGAGCAAAGTATTCACTGCTGAAAGAAGTGTTTTGTTGTCAAGGGGTTTGGAAAACGTATAAAGAGCACCCATCTTTTTAGCAAGCCCTAAATAAGTTTCAGGATCAACATTGCCACCACCGGATATAGCAATTATTTTTATATCAGGATCTATACTTTTAAATTCTCTTATGGTTTCTAATCCTTCTTTTTCCGGCATGATAATGTCTGTAATAATAAGGTCGACTTTGTTTTCTTTATAAAGTTTAATCCCTTGTTTGCCATCTGAAGCGCTTAAAACATTATAATCATTTCTTTCGAAAAACATTTTAAGCAGCTCTCTAACACTTTTTTCATCATCAATTACGAGAATTTTTTTCATGTCAATCCTATTTTTCCTGTGTTAATTCCTTAACTTTTTTCTAATTCTTTATATGCTGATTTCTCAACCATAGATGATCTTTTCTTATATCGATGTAAATGTAGAATCTTAGTTTATATAAAAAATTACTGATATACAATAAAAATTGGACAAAAATTCTTATGATTTTAACATTTGCTTGTATCCATCTGGCAATCTGATTCATGCTTTTTTTCAGATAACCGCAATTTTCGTCTTGCAAGCGCTTCTTTGTTTCGTCTGATGTCATCTTGAGTTACAAGCTTTAAAGGCGGAACGTTCACAGGTCTCTTGTTCTTATCTAAAGCGACAAAAGTCAGGTAAGCAGATGCAAGATGTGTTTTAACGCCAGTCAACAGATCCTCTGTTTCGACCCGTGCGCCGACTTCCATAGAAGTGTTACCGGTCATATTGATAGCTGATTTTATTGTTATGAGATTGCCGATAAATGCTGGTTTATGGAAATCTAATCGATCTATGGATGCAGTTACACAGATTTTTCGGGTATGTCTTACCGCTGTAACCCCAGCAGCATTGTCAATTTCTTTCATGATAGCGCCACCATGAACGATTCCAGCTGAATTGGCATCCTCAGGTAGCATAACTCTAGAGATAATTACACTGGAGTCCTGTGTACATCTTTGAGCCTTCATTGAATCCACCTTTGCAATTTTTATCTAAAATTAAAATTAGAATTTTTATAAAATATAAGGATTGATTTTGTCAATACCATGGGAAACAATAAAAAATTGACCAGATGTCTTAAATTTGGATAAAAATTGTCTCAAAATTAGGAAAAAAAGTTCACAATTCAATATCTATATTATTATAAATTAATTAGAACAAATCCACGTGAATCCTTATTTATAGGTACAAAAGATAAAAAAAACATTGCTGGCACGAAAATCGCATCTAAATTATATAAGCCTTCAATCATTTTTCAGATAATTTAGTATCTAAATTAGGTTGATATAAAATTAAAATTCTCAAAGGAGGATATTATATTTATGAATGATTTATTACAAAGTCTGCGCAGCAATCAATCAGAAAAACAACGACCTGTGATGACACGAAAGAATTATGATGCCACTTATTATGACCACAATCAAAGCTTTCAGTATGCGAATCGATTACCGCAAGGCAATTACAAAAGGCATTATGCGCCTGATGGAGAAGCAGTATCATCTCAGCTTCGAGATGCGATTGAAAGCTTAAACACAGCTGCTGAATCCTTTGCGGATAACCAGAAACACTTAATTGATGCACAGGAAAAAACCAATGGAATGCTGGAGAGACAAGTCATTGCTATTGAAAGGATATTGGACCACTTAAATATTTCGTCTAAATAATTTTTTAAAAAAAGGTACATAATCTGTTTTTGTAACTGATTAAAAACTTGACGCTATATCATCGGTGCTGTTGAAGATTTGACATACACCCGCCTTAACCCGGTGAAAGCTTGTCATAAATAGTCTGGCATGATTGATATTTTCAAAATTTTATAATTTCTATTAAATTTTTTTTATTGAAATAATGGTAATTTTTTAAAAAGGACTTTTCTTTGGTCTATTGGGTCTTAACAAACACCGTATTGGTTATACACTTTTCGTTTATTCTTTTTGTCGTATTTGGTGGCCTGTTAATTTTTTATAAAAGATGGATGCTATGGCTGCACATTCCTGCAGTTTTTTGGGGGGCATTGATTGAATTTTCAGGTTGGATCTGTCCGTTGACACCATTAGAAAATTATTTCAGGCGTTTGGCTGGGCTAAAGGGATATAATGATGGGTTTGTTCAACACTACTTGTTAAATATTATTTATCCTGATGGACTGACCAGACAGAGCCAAATCCTTTTAGGTCTTAGCGTATTGATGATTAATTTAATCGTGTATTTTATGTATCTAAAAAAACAAAAATGCAATAAATGAAAAATGGGTATTGATTTTGTACGAAATAAAAGAACCAGAATATTTGAGGCTTTTCCTGCCGGTATCGTTTTATTAGCAAACAGGATTCCTAATCTATTGCCTGTCCGGATTTGCTGGTAAAAAGAAAATGACTGGCCCAAGACAAAGTATAACCTGCTAAAATAATAAAAAAAAATAGGTTTTGTTACGTACATGGATAATTATTGTTGAGTGTGGTTTAACTTTCTATATAAAAATTGAATTTGGTTATACTATCATATAGTTAGAATAATTTGACAATAAATCAATTAGGCAATATATTGAGAAAATAAGGTAACTCTTAAATCCAAAACAAACAAATTGACTTTGCAATATAAAAGGATGTTATGAAGATTAAATATGGTATTTTTTTAGTATTGCTAAGTCTTGTATTAATATTATCAGCAACCTATTCCTATAAGAATTATAATAATCAAAAAGATCTGATATTAAATAAAACTAATGAAAAATTATATACTGCTGCAATAATGGCAAAAGCGATTTTGCCAAACAATTATCATGATAATATAGTTGACTTCAACTCTGTTCCAAAAAATGAGTTTAATGATATTGTTGATAAATTTAATAAACTTTGCATTGATTTGGAGATGGAGTACCTGTGGAGTTTGATGAAAATAAATGGTAAAATTGTTTTTACATCGTCAACATCCCCAGATAAAATTGTGGCAAATCAAAAGCATGCTAAATTTTTTGAACTCCATAGCAACCCTGAACTGTATTATAAAACATTTGAAACTCAGCAGACGCATTACCAGCACAACGTTGACAAATGGGGGAGAATACAAGTAGTTCTTGTCCCATTTCATGACAGCAATGGAAGACCTTACCTATTTGGTGCAAGCATAAAATTATCAAATTTAGACAATCTTCTTAAAAAAAGCTTCCAAGAATCTGCTTATCTTTGCATTTCCTTTATCTTCATCGGTCTTGTTTTTAGTTTGCTCTTGTCAAAACTATTGTCAGATCCACTGAATCAACTTGCGAACGAGACCTCAACGATTGCTTCCGGGGGATTTGATAAAATTATTGATGAAAAAGGTTTTTATGAACTGGTATCTCTTAAGCGTAGTTTCAACAGAATGGCTATTGCAATAAAACAACAAATTGCAGCTATAGTTAAAAGTGAAAATCAATTATCATCCCATATCAATAACACACCTGTTGGAGTAATTTCATGGGATCTTGAACTCAAAGTTCTCGACTGGAATCCCGCTGCAGAATCAATATTTGGGTACGAACAGAATGAAGCTATAGGAAGATATGTTCAGGAATTAATTCTTCCCAATAGTAAAAAAGAGGCGGCGGATCGGATTGTTAATGATTTAATTTCAGGAAAAGGTGGTGAGCGACAAGTCAACGAGAATACAACTAAAGAAGGAAAAATAATTCTCTGTGACTGGTACAATTCTGTTATTAAAGATATTGACGGAAAAATAACTGGCATCGCATCATTAGTAACTGACATTACTGAAAGAAATCAGTTAGAAAAAATTAATCACACCATGTTCTCTATCTCAAATGCTGTAAATTTCTCATCGAATTTAGATGACCTCTACAAACAGGTTCATAAATTATTAGGTGGGATTATCGATGTTACAAATTTTTTTATTGCAATTGTTAGTGAGAAAAAGCATACACTCTACTTTCCATATTATGTGGATACTGTTGATGAAGATTTTTCTTCAATCAAAAACTTCAACCCCAAAAACTCTTTAACTGGTTTTGTCGCTTCTACCCGAAAGCCAATGCTTTTGAAAAAAGACAAACTGCAAGAGATGTCTCAACAAAATGGTGTGTGGGGGCCTACTCCAGTAATTTGGATGGGAGCACCATTAATAATTAGAGATGAAATTATTGGGGTAATTGCAGTGCAGAGTTACACAGATCCCTTTATATACAGTGATAAGGATCTTCAGGTGTTGGTGTCTATCTCTGATCAAGTGGCAACTGCAATAGATAAAAAACAGACTGAAGATGAACTAAAAAAAAGTGAAATAAAATATAGAACTCTTTTTGAAAAAACAAGTGATGCTATTTTTATTGTTAATAAAAAAGCTGGCAGGTATTTAGATGCCAATGAATCCGCTTTAAGACTTTCCGGCAGAAACTGGTCAGAATTAAGGCAATTAACAACTCAGAATGTCACTCCTAAAGGAGCCGAAAATCGTCTTCAAAAGCTTAACGAATCTAAAACCACTCAAGATCTTGGACAAACGGTATATATTAGACCAGATGGAGAAAAAAGGACCACAATACTCATTGGCATCCCTTTAGGTGAAGACACTGTCATTGGAATTGCAAAGGATATCACAGAAGAATTGGTTTTAAATGAACGGCTCAGACAATCACAGAAAATGGAAGCTATTGGAACTCTTTCTGGTGGGATAGCACATGATTTTAACAACATACTTTCTGCAATATTTGGGTATTGTCAACTTGCACAAACCAATATAAAAGAACCAGAAAAAGTAATTCAGGATATTGATCAAATATTAAAGGGGGCCACAAGAGCAGCAGAGCTTGTTCAGCAAATATTGACATTCAGTCGACAAACTGAATACAAAAAACATAGACTTACTTTGCGCGATATTGTGGATGAAGCTCTTAAATTGCTGAGGTCCTCAATACCCAGCACTATTCAAATGGTAATAAAACTAAATTCAAATTCTACTGTTTATGCAGACCCTACAAGAATTCATCAGGCCATCATGAATCTTTGCACCAATGCTTATCAGGCTATTCGTAAAATGGGTGGCACTTTAACTGTTTCTTTGTCTGATGTCGATGTCGTTGAATCAAAATATTTATGGGATAAAAAAATTATTCCTGGCGAGTACTTAAAGCTTGAAATCAGCGATACGGGAATAGGCATGGCCAAAAAAGAAATTGAAAAGGCTTTCGAGCCGTATTTTACCACAAAAGGACTCGGTCAAGGAACTGGATTAGGCCTTGCTCTTGTTCATGCCATTGTAGATGAACATGATAGCTTTTTAGACGTCTATAGTGAGCCGGGTCAAGGAACAAGTTTTTATATTTATTTTCCAATTGTCAAAGAGAAACTGGCAGATGATACTTTAAAAATTCGTAACAATTATCAAACTCAGGGAAGTGAGACGATAATGGTTGTTGATGATGAGGAACCTATAAGACAAAGCTATTGTAAATATTTACAATCCCAAGGATATCAGGTGGTGACATTTAGCAATGGTATAGATGCCTTAAAAAAATTTAAAGAAGATTCTACTAAATTTGATTTTATCATAACAGACCAGACTATGCCTGGGTTAACGGGTGATAAATTTGCAAAAAAAATTTTAAAACTTAAGCCTGAGGTCCCAATTATTCTTTGCACAGGTTACACCGAAAATATGACAGAAGACAGAGTGGCAGAACTTGGGATTAAAAAATTTGTTCAAAAACCGATTCCGCATCAAGAATTAACAGTTCTGATAAGAGAAATCATGGATCAATAATCAACTATTTAAATTTATAGATTGAGTAATTGTAAAAGCAATTAAGGCTCCAAACTTTTTCTATTATTGCGGAGTGGGAAAAGTTAATTTTTTTAGTTGTATATCTGCCATCTTTTTTTTGTGTCACAGAAAGACGTATGAATAAAATCAGACCTAAATGAAATTCAAGGAGATTAGATGAAAAAATTTGTATTATTTGCCTTTAATGGTGACCCCATGTGTTTTGTTCACGTATTGTTAAATGCACTCGATATGAAAGAAAAAGGCGATGAAGTTAAAATTATTATAGAAGGTGAGAGTGTAAAATTGATTCCTGAATTGGTAGTAACTGGGCATATTTTAAATACATTATGGGTAAAAGTGATAAAACAAAACCTTATTGAGGGAGTCTGTTATGCCTGTTCTAGCAAGCTTGGTACTCTGGAAGATGCTAAAAACCAAGGGTTAACTCTTTTGGATGATATGGCAGGACATCCAGCGATGTCAGGATACAGGGAAAATGGCTTTGAAATCATCACTTTTTAATTCAATTCGCGGGATCATCAAGGGGGGTGCGGCTATGATGCTTGAGCAGCCAATTATACCCATTTATAAATAATTGCTTCGTTAATAAATTATAGCTTACACGTGGAAAGGGAATAACCGTTTTGAACCAAATTAACACTATGTTCACGTCTCAGGGGAAGGTTCTGCAACAACCTTAAAGACATTAACAGTATGCTTTTCTAAATGAATCGAGATAACTTTTTTGAAGCATCTGAAACCTATATTTAAGATTGCTGCTACAATCTTTTCAGACATCTATTGACAATTGCTGTAAAAGAATAATTTAATGGCAATGGTTATCATTAAAAAAGAATGTTACAATTTCCCAAAAATGGAGGGAATAAATTGGAAACTGATCAGAAAATAATCGAAATCAAAGATAGAGCTAGGAAGAATTTTTCAAAAGGCTATAATTGTGCAGAGTGCGTTTTAGAAGCCGTTTTGGCATGCGTAGATACAGGGTTACCAAAAGAAATCCAAAAAGTTGCCACCGGTTTTGGCGGTGGTGTCGGCTTGTACGGAGATACTTGTGGGGCAATAACAGGTGCGGTGCTGGCGGTAGGAACGGTACATGGTAGAAGTCATTTGCCAGAAGGTGAAGATAGAAAGGACATAGCAAAAAAATCTTCAAAAGAACTGTATGGTAACCCAGGGTTGTACCGGTTGTTTAATCAGATTCCCAATATGATTAAACAAAAATATGGAAATACCTTATGCAAAGATATCTGTGAACAATGGAAAGATCAATGGCTATGCCGCGAGCATGCATTGCATTGCAGGGAAATTATAACAGATGCGGCCCAGTTCGCAGCAACGCTTATCTGTTCCAAAAAAGAAGATATCGCCTCAAAGCCTTTTGGAGATAATGTAGAAAACCTAAAGGACAAAGAGATCGACTGCAGCTCAAAAGGCTGAAGTAAATCATTAAATTAGGCGTGTCCTAATTTTAAATATTAAAAAAAAGTTAAGTCGTATCTGACCGGAAACTAAATAAGCTTAACCCTTTTCTTAATATGATCATTCATGTCCTGAGGTACACAAACACTTGGGGCAAGCAGCTCGTTCATATTTGCTTTAAATTTATCAACAGCATCATCAGGGTCTGCATGGCTTCCATGGACAATTTTTAAATCTGGATACTTTTCTTTGATAACTTTTTCATATTTGTTTTTAAATGGGCAACCGTGCTTGATGCAAAATGAGAAATGAAGCACATCAATATCAAATTCAATCAAAGATTTAACTCGTTTTAAAATTTTTCGGGGAGCCGAAAGGGTTGGGCAGCCTGCGCAACTGATAATACCGGTAAGTTCAATGGGTTCACCTTCGGGATAATCAGCAAAGTAGGCCGCTCTATTGTTGAGTGCTTTTAAGCATCCAATGGCGGCGCAATTCAGATCCTGAGTGGCATTGCTGCAATTTATCAAACCTATTTTTATCATAAATATGGCCTTTAATATTAAAAAAGCAGTTAAAAATTAAAAGCCACATTTATTAAGATTAATAAATAAGGTCAAGAAAAAATTTATGAAAAGTCATACCCTCTTTCACCGTGCAGTGCTTGATCCAAACCTATATATTCTTCTTTTTCACTCAACCTGAATCCAATTGTTTTTTCAACAATGACGCACAACATGATTGTGGCTACACCTGCAAGTAAAATAGTCACACCCATTCCTTTAAGCTGCACAAAAAGTTGATCAAAAGCTGTCCAGGTTCTTCCTGCAGCTTCGCTGGCAGAGGCCATCCAGGAATCTCTAATAAAAAAACTTAAAAGGATCACACCGAGTCCACTGCCAACACCATGGATCCCAAAACAATCCAGGGTGTCATCATATCCAAGTCTTATTTTCAGCCTTAATGCATAAAAACAGGCAATCGAAGACGCTGCACCAAGGAAGAATGCACCCAATGGCTGTACAACTGCTGCGGCAGGTGTGATCACCACAAGACCCGCCAAGGTACCGGATGCAAATCCCAAAGCCGAGGCTTTTTTATAAATAATGCCTTCTATACAAAGCCAAATTAACGCACCGCTGGCAGCAGAAATTTGAGTCATGGTAAGCGCCCTTGCTGTATCAAGGCCACTTTGAAGGGTGGAACCGGCATTAAAGCCGAACCATCCTACCCATAAAAGGCCTGCTCCCATAAGCGTCATGACAAGGTTGTTCGGGAGAGTTACAGTTTTGGGGTAACCCAGTCTAGGCCCCAGATAAATTGCAACCACTAAAGCACTGACACCTGCAGACACATGAATGACAAGACCACCAGCCAAATCAATGACACCTGCAGCGCCCATATTTAAAAGCCATCCATCCGATGCCCATATCCAATGACACAGCGGGCTGTAAACAACAAGAAACCAAAGTGTGATGAACATAATATATCCGCGAAGATAGACTCTTTCTGCTAAGGCACCACTGATTAAAGCAGGCGTAATAATAGCAAATTTGCCTTGGAACATGGCAATAATATATTCTGGAATACCATCTGTAATCACCTCATCTATGCCTTTTAAAAAGAAATAATCCCAATTCCAACCAACAAACCCGCCCAGGATGCTTTCTCCAAATGTTAAGGAATATCCACAGATGACCCATAGAACACCAATGACAGCCATGGCAACAAAAGTATGCATCATTGTGCCTAATACATTTTTGGATCTTACAAGGCCGCCATAAAACATGGCAAGACCCGGCATCATAAGAAGCACTAGTGCAGTAGATATTAACATCCAACTGGTATTGCCTGTATCAATAACCTGATCACCGGTTGCAAAAGCAGTCGCAGGTAAGAACACAAGGATAGAAATAGCGAATGGAATTTTTTTTTCTGACATAATTGTTCTCCAATAGTAAGTGTTTTAAATTTGAATTTATAAATAGCAATTGGTGTGCCATTGAATAACAAGTTTTTTTTAGAAGTGGTGAAAAGCCCTATGAATAGGCGGCTTCCATTCAAAATTAAAAATTGAATTATGCCAGGGGCGAGTATTATAAAAAAATTAATTACAAAAATGTATCGTTATGAATAGTTTTTTATTACATTCTTGTAGATTTTGAGACTCTTTGATTGTTTCGGCATTATGTATGATCTGGTTTTGGCTGGGACACTGAGCAATTAATTTTGAATATTTTTTCGATCATAAACAGACATCATTGTGGCAGTCATGGTGGCGACTAATTTTGTTTTCGTACCTGTCTGCGAGAAGAGTTCACCTTGGGTAAAGGTAATATTTTTTCCGGATTTTTTTACTTTTCCAATTGCAGAAAACCATTCACCTTTTGCGGGTGCCATAAGATTTACTTTGAATTCGATAGATAAAACACCCGCTTCTTCAGGCATTAAAGTTAACGCTGAATAGCCACAGGCACTGTCTAAAATAGTTGATACGATTCCAGCATGGAGGAACCCATGCTGTTGAGTGAGCTCAGCCTGGTAAGGAAGCGTTAATATTACTTCACCGGGTTGAATACTTTGAATCGATGCATTGATAGTTTTCATAACATCTTGTTGGTCAAAGCTATTTATAATTTTTTGTTTGATGATGGGGTCCATTTAAAGATATGTCTCCATGAGTGAATAAGAATTTCTTTTTTTATGACAAATGACTATGACGGTTCTCAAAGCTTTTAGCAATCGAAACTATGCAATTTTACATCACTTTTTTGATTCATGATTCGTGGTTACAATTCCTGAAAGAATCAGAATCATGCTGAAAAAATGAATCATGCTGACACTCTCATTTAATAAAAGATGCCCTAAAAAACCACTGAACAAGGGAAGGGTATAATATACCATACCGGCCTTGGATGGACCCAGTGCAACAATGGATTTATTCCACAATACATAGGCACAAAGGGAGGCAAAAATACCGACATAAAGAATCGCTGGAATAGTGGTTAGATTTAAAAACAATTCATTGACGGTGGTTTGTTCCCATAAAAAAAATGGAAACAAAAAAATTAATCCTATGATAAAGCAGGCAAGCTGCAATGCTTTGATACTTAACCCCTCCGGCTTGTTTTTTAAAAAAAGGCTGTAGATAGCAAATATTATGGATGCCAGCAACATCCAGACATCACCAATGTTAAAAGAAATATTAATGAGAGCGGTGATTTCCCCTTTTGTTATCAGAAAAAGTACACCAATTAATACCAGCACAATCCCTACTACTTTTTTAATAGTTAGTTGCTCTTTGTAAAGGATTCTGGATAAAATAATGATAAAGATTGGAAATGTGATGGCTATCAAAGAAAGATTCATTGCTGTTGTTGTATGCCCTGCAAAGTAAATAAGGGTATTAAAGGCAGTGATTCCTAAAAATGAAGTAATTGAAAAGTATGCAAGATGCTTTTTTATAATCGGCCATTCTTCAATCAGGTTTTTGATGGCAAAAGGTGTAAAAACTATCACTGCGACCAGCCATCTGAAAAATGCCAGGCTGATAGGGGGTATACTATCGTTAAGGCCTCTTGCTACAATGAAATTCCCAGACCAGATCGCTGTGGCACTGAGCGCAAATAGATAACCGGCAAATATTGATTGAGTTTTTACAGTTTCTGGCATGTAAGGTCTCCTAATGGGTGTATGCCATAATCATACGCCGGATATGGTATAAAAAAAAGGTACAGATTAAAACAAAAAAAAGGGTTGCACAAATAAATGAAAAAGTGCAGACAGATTCATCGGCCATATTTAAAATAAAGACTTTATCCTTTTCTTGCTTTTTTCACATTCTCAAATGTTTTTTCGAATCTTTGGATTAATTTAACATTATCATTCTTAAATTGTAAAATAATATGTACTTTTTTCACTAAATTTAATTTTTTATATAAATCTTGAATATTCTTTTTAATTCAGATGGTTATATTAAAACATAAGGGAAAACCCCTAGGAAAAATATTACCTAAAATATAACATTTTTTTCTGAGAAAAAAATTTCCCAAAATTTCTGTAAATCCTTGCTGGACAAGGATTTGGGAGGTGTGTGGGCTGGCACGTAAATTGCATTATAATATATAAAAGTGATTGCATTTTATTTAGGTATAACGCTTTTTAATATGGCTTTTTTCATACATGGTGAAATAACCATTTAAAAGTTTGGCAATTTAAAATTGTTTTTTTAAAAAAGGAAAAAATAGTGAAATATTTTCTTGTAGTTTTTACAGCTTTAGTACTAGGAATAACAGGGATAGGAAACGCAGCCACTATTGATTTTGAAGACCTTACAGTGTCGGACCGTTATCTAGTGGGCAGTCCTTTTGTTACCTCAGGTATGACCTTGATACCCATGCCTTTTCAATGGAGTGATTTAAATTTGAATTTTAATGGTTTTGCTCAAGTTGATAATAGTGGCCGGGCTGGTGGATCAGGGAATGATATGTGGCTGAACAATATCAGTCTTTTTTGTCGCCCTGACACCCCTGTTTCAAATTTGTCTTTAAACTTTGGTGAATATGGTGGGAATTTAAATATCAACGTCAATGGTGATTTCCGCAATTTTGATGATTTTAGTGATATTGATGGGTTGTTAATAGGGGGCGTTTCAGTCTCAGTGTCAGTGACAGCTTACACAGGTTATGATATGGGTGTTTTATCCCTGGATGGTTCAATAACAACCTTCTCCCTTGGCGGCCAGGAACTATGGGTTGATAATGTATCAGAAGCTCCCCTTCCAGGAGGCCTGGTGTTAATTGGAAGTGGTCTGTTGGGACTTGTCGGCATTCGCAGGCGAAGATAGTTTTCTTAAAAGTCTTAAATACAATATTGTAGAGAAACAATTGATAAGCATCCAAATTTTATCCTCTCAGCGTTTCTGATAAGGCAAGTTATAACGGCGAATTAGCTGGTGGTCAGTACCAGTTAATTCGTTATTACGAATATTTTTTGTGAATGATTCTGAAAGACTATCTTTGTCTGTTGTCGGACGTTTCGGGCTATCATAAATCAAAAGAAAGAAATATAGGGATTAAAAGGCATCCGGTTGATTGTCTGTTCGTTTGATTCATTGATTCAGCTTTTTTCTAAAATTCATATATATCTCCCTGCCTGGGAAGTATAAACTGTATGCCAAGATCATTATGTGATTTAAGTTGCTCTTTTATGATACTGCGAACGGGTCTGCCTTTTGTTAAATACTCATCTGGTTTGATATGTCCGATAATAACATTCAGGTCGGTTAACGCTTATGATACATTATCAGGGGTTATCATACAGGCCAATTCTCGAAATGCTTTCATTATCCATACAGGAGTCAAATGACCGAATAACAGGTTGTCAGGCTGCTCATCCTGGTAAGATGATTCTATGTAGATTACTCTGAGCTGCTGTTGTTTAATCAAAGGCACAATTTTTTCCCAGAGCGCTTTGGTGGTTGGGGCTTTTTCCAATTCATCCGGCCCGGTGTCCCCCATATAAAGTGCATAGTATCCATTCGATTCAACCAGAAAGGCTTATAACTGGTTTTGGGCAGTCATTAGGAGAAACGCTAACAAGTCCATGGACATGGTCAAGATAACAATGAGTAATCAGATAGGCTTTAATATGATGATGCAAAACAACCTGCTCCAATGTCGACTCTGGATACGGTGACATATCAATATTATCAAATACACCTTTTTTAACAGCATATTGTAAACCTGAAAGTAAAGTACCCGCATCCAAACAGATAAAATTATTAGAGTTATGGGGGGCAAGTAAATGACAATTCAGATTGCTTTCGTCCAAACCACCGTCAACCCCTGAACAAATCCAGCTAAATTTGGGTTCCAATATATTCATTTTGCTATTTCCTTTATGGTAAGTTTACGAAATGACTTGCCCCCTTTTGAATTACAAATTGCAATGTAAGGATGGTTCTTAAATGTCAAAGTATTATTGAAGTGTATCAAGGCCTTTGCTATTTTTTAATTGCCTGTCCAGGGTATGGGGAAACGCTGCGGAGCTACCGGGAACTGATGCAGGATTTACACGGGTATTTTTTGATGTGAATTCTGATGACTACAGATTGTCATTTTTCCATACTAGCATTTGAATCTTTGAGTAGGGGAAAAGTAGAGTTGTGTATCAGTCAGGGTTTATTTAAAAAAACATATAATCACGGCAGAGAGTAAACGATTGAATCGATCTGATACAGATAAATTTTTTTTGATTTAATTGCGTTTTGTAATAAATTGGGTTAAAAAACGGATTAGAAATATTATGTGTTATTATCTTAAAGAATTCAATATATTAGGGAAGGCTATTTTTTTCTTCATACGACCTTGCTAAGGTAGGAAAAATTTGTGATCAATCAGGATGACAAATAGTTAAAAATAAAATTAAATAGAGCCTGACCGAAAACATGTGTTTAAGCGGCTCGTAGAGGAGTAAAGCTCACAAAGTTGCCCAGATGCAAGGCGCAAGGCGCAAGGGTTCAAAGAGATGCGTATGCATACATCTTGAAACCGGAGTGTACTACATTACATGAGGCCATTCTTATAATTTGGCAAGGTTTTGAAGCAACGCAGCAGATGGGTGAGTTTTCGTTCAAACACTAAATAAAAGGAGTTATAATGAAAATTACAATATTACAAGGCAGTGCCAGAAAAAAAGGAAATACTGCAAGGGCCTCAAACTGGATTGAGCAAGAGCTTACTTCTTTAGGTCATGAAGTCGACACGATTTATTTGCATTCCAAAAATTTGAAAGGATGTATGGGATGTGCCAAATGCAAGGAAAAACCAGATACTATAGGGTGTGTTCAAAAAGATGACATGCCCAAAATTTTGGGAAAAATAGTCAGGTCACAACTGGTTGTTTTTGCTTCTCCATTGTATTTTTGGGGATTTACAGCTCAGATAAAGGCAGTAATTGATAGAACGTATAGTCTTTATATCAACTATCACCAACCAGGCCATGCCTCTCTTGTTGATGGGCAAAAACAGGCTCTTTTAGTGACAGGAGCAGGCCCATATGAAGATAATGCAGAAGGTGTTTTCACAGCTTTCAGGCGCATGCAAAAACCCCACAAAGCCATCAATGTGGGTGAGCTTTTTATCGGTTCTTGCACCACGCCTGATAAACTTGATGATTCAGTTCAAGATCAAGCCATTGAATTCGCTGGAAAAATTGTTGCCTGATCCAACTTTACCTTAAAATCTAAAGCAAATTATATTTGAAAGTGTAAAAGCGGTTATGAGGATAACAGCACAACTATTTGTTACATTAATCGTGGAAACAGACAAACCCATTTTTAATGATGAGCTAAACTCTTAAATAAATGTCACAGAATTTTTAATCCATAATTATTTATAAAAAGGACCCTGAAAAGACATGAATAGCTTCCTGAAAAACTGAATGTCAATCCAACGATGGGAAATATATTCAGTTAAATTTTTTGTACTGTTTTCAAAAAGGAGAAAGTCAGCCGCGTGGATAAAATTATCATAAAACATTTATATAAAATTTTTGGATCAGACCCGAATGAAGCGATTAAGATGCTCAATCAAGGTCAGACAAAAGAAGAGGTCTTTGAAAAAACAGGAATGACTGTAGGCGTGAATGATGCCACTTTTACCATTAAAAAAGGCGAAATTTTCGTTGTCATGGGGTTGTCCGGATCTGGAAAATCTACCCTAGTCAGGATGCTTAACCGCCTGATTGAGCCGTCGGGTGGTAACATTTTTATAAATGATAAAAATATTACGCAACTGAGTCAGGATGATCTAGTCCAGTTTCGGTTAAAAAATATGAGCATGGTATTTCAGTCCTTTGCTTTGATGCCGCATATGACTGTTCTGGAAAATGCCGCATTTGGACTGGAACTGGCAAAAGAAAGTCAAAAAAAAAGAAAAGATCGTGCCATGGAAGCATTGATCCAGGTCGGACTGGAAGGTTGGGAAGACCAGTACCCTACCCAGCTCAGTGGTGGTATGCAGCAAAGAGTCGGATTGGCAAGAGGCCTGGCAGTCGATCCAGATATAATTCTTATGGATGAAGCCTTTTCTGCTTTAGATCCCCTGATTCGAACTGAAATGCAGGATGAACTGCTCAAACTGCAGGACAACAGTGAAAGAACCATCGTGTTCATCTCTCATGATCTGGATGAAGCGCTCAGAATCGGAGATAGGATAGCAATTATGGAAGGGGGAAGGGTTGTTCAGGTTGGGACTCCTGAAGAAATCCTCCAAAATCCTGCTGATGATTACGTCCGGGCATTTTTCAGGGGCGTAGATCCGACAAATGTGATTTCAGCCGGTGAAATTGTAAACACCAATTATCCTACAATAATAAAAAAGAAAACAGGTGGAATCCGTGCAGCTTTGGAGCAGTTGAACTCTAAAGATTATAACTATGGATATGTTCTGAATTCCAACCGTAATTTTTTAGGAATTGTTTCCATAGATACCCTCAGGGAAACTGTTGATGAAAATTTAACTGACCAGCCTATTGATGCATGTTACCTGCCCGAAGTCCATACTGCTTTTGAGGATGACAACATGCAAGATATCCTGCCCGAAGTGGCCTCAAAATCGTGGCCTATACCTGTTGTTGACAGTAATAATGTTTATAAAGGCGTTGTATCTAAAAACAGGTTTTTGCGTACGCTTCATAAATCAGATAAAAATGGTTACCAATGATAAGACCCAAAACCCTTAAACGGAGTTATTATGTTTGAAGATAAAATCATCCCTTTGGATGTCTGGATATCCTCTTTTGTTGAGTGGCTGGTTGAAAATTACCGTGAAATTTTTCAGTTGATCAAATGGCCGGTAGAGAAGATTCTTGCAGGATTCGATATGGGATTAAATTCGTTGCCGCCTTTTATTGTTATCCTAATACTTGCATTCTGTGCCTGGCGGTTTTCAGGTTGGGGACTGGCGCTGTTTTCTAGCTTATCAATGGTGCTGATCGGTATGTTAGGTTTCTGGGAAGATACCATGACCACTCTTGCAATGGTCCTGGCATCAGTTTTATTTTGTACAATTGCCGGCGTCCCTTTGGGGATTGCTGCCGGACGGAATAACAGGGTAGAAATTATCATCAGGCCATTTTTGGATGCCATGCAGACCACGCCTTCTTTTGTCTACCTGGTTCCCATTGTCATGCTCTTTTCAGTGGGAAATGTTGCCGGTGTACTGGCAACTATAATTTTTGCCATGCCGCCAATTATCCGCCTGACAAGCCTTGGGATACGACAGGTTCATCCGGAGCTTGTGGAAGCCGCCCTTGCATTTGGCGCAACACGCTGGCAGGTATTGGTCAAAGTCCAGATTCCCCTGGCATTGCCAACCATCCTTGCCGGCTTAAATCAGACCATTATGATGGCACTTGCTATGGTTGTCATCGCCGCTTTGATCGGTGCTGGAGGCCTGGGATCGCCCGTTGTATTAGGATTAAATACCCTTGATATCGGACTTGCTGTTATTGCAGGCTTAAGTATTGTTTTGCTCGCAATGGTATTGGACAGGATAACCCAGTCAATGGCAGGAAAAAATAATCAATAATTGAATAACCAAGGAGAATTTATGCGTACCATAAAAAGAATAGCTTTAGTCATGTTAGTCGTTTTAATGATCACCCCATCAGGCCTTTGGGCAGCTTCTGATCAACCCGGGAAAGGTATTACCGTCAACCCGGCAAGAGCAACCTGGAACACTGGTTTTTTTCAAGAAGCCCTTGTCAGGCAAGGCTTGAAAGAACTGGGGTTTAAAGTCAAAAAACCAAAAGATCTTCAAAACCCAATTTTTTATAAATCTTTGGCCCTTGGAGATGTCGATTACTGGACAAACGGCTGGTTTCCAAACCATAATAGCCAGTTGCCGAAAAAGTTTTATGAAAAAGCAGGTATATATGGTTATGTTGTAAAAGCGGGCGGACTTCAAGGATACCTGGTGTCTAAAAAAGCAGTTGAAAAATACAACATTAAATCTCTGGATGATTTTAAACGAGATGAAGTTAAAAAAGCATTTGATAAGAATAAAGACGGTAAAGCTGATTTAACGGCCTGTCCTCCAGGCTGGGGATGTGAGAATGTGATTACACATCATATGAAGGTTTATGATCTTAGCAACCATATTAATCCTGTAAAAGCATCCTATGAGGCGGGAATGGCATCAGCAATGGGAGCATATAAAGCCGGCGAACCCATTTTCTTTTATACCTGGGCACCCAACTGGACCATTTTTAAACTCAAACCCGGTAAAGATGTCATGTGGATCAATGTACCTAAAATTATCCCAAAAGAATCCCAGGCCTCAGCAGTTGACAGAATGACACAGTCAGGAATTGAAGGCGCTGTATCAGACCCTATTAAACTGGGATATGTGGTTTCTGATATTCGTATCGTAGCGAATAAAAAATTCGTTGAAAAAAATCCTGCTGCCAAAAAATTCTTTGAAGTATTTACTCTTCCGCTTCTGGACATTAATGAGCAGAATACTCGAATGAATGAAGGTGAAAAATCTCAAAAAGATATTGAAAAGCATGTTGCAGAATGGATCGCAAAAAATCAAGCCACATGGAATAAATGGCTTGAACAATCTCGTAAAGCAGCAAATTAAAAAAACATCACTCCCGGAATCCGATTAAATCCGGGAGTGATCCTTAATAGTGTAAAAGCTCAGAATCGCTTGATAGTCTTTGGTAATGATAGGCAGATCATTTGTTTTATTGAATAGAATGATAGGGTGTTATTTGATATTAGGTGTTTGTCTTCTTATCAAAGACGGTCTCATTTTCATGAATGAGCTTAGCACAATCATCAGGCCAATCGCCGCATGCCAAAACAACAGTATCTCCAAGATTAAATTTGTTTTACATCTTCATGTTTCTTTTGATAAGATCATTTTCGACGGTAAAATTTAATTAGAATAATATACGGATTGGAGGAAAAGTCATGAAATCCATCCAGGTGGAATTTGAAGAAGCATCAAAAAAAATAACAACTAAAGAGGATGCCCCAGAAGAAGACTGGGTTGCTGTTTGCGCTAAATTTAATGATGATGTATCTCGTGTTTGTGATGTTACAGACCAGGAAGACTATACTGGCTTGTTTGAATGTTATGATGACCATAACAATTGTTTTTTCTACCTTGTGAAGGAAGATAAAAATCTATACAAGATGAAACACAAACATTTTTATGACAACCTTGGATTGAAATAAGGGATTTTAAAAACTCCTTTTTGGAGGGCAAATGATTAAATCCATGAATATTGCCTGGTGGGTGCAGCGCTGGGCAGAACTAACGCCGGAAAAACCGGCTATTATATTCGAAGACCAGACTATTTCGTATAAAAAACTTTGCCAAAGGGCGGACCAGACAAGCTGCTGGCTTCAATCCATCGGGATTGAAAAAGGCGATCGTGTCGCCGTCATGCTTAACAATTGCCCTGAGTTTATTGATCTGTTTTTAGCATGTTCAAGACTGGGCGCAATTTTTGTTCCTATAAATTTTCGGATTACATCGGTTGAATTGGATTATTTTATTAAAAATTGCAGACCAAGGCTTTTTATTCATGGAGAAGATTTTTCTAAAGAAATTAATTCACTTAAGCTTGAAAGTTACCTGCCGCCCATGATGGTGGCAATTGTGGGTGAAGCACATTTCAGCGCAAGAATATTTGATTTTGTTAAAGAAACAGAAAAATTTGAAGGGAAGCGTGCCTATCTGACACGATCACTTGGACCTACAGACCCGGAAGAGCCCCAGGTGATTATGTATACATCAGGTACGACCGGAAAACCAAAAGGCGCTGTATTATCCCATCGAAAGACTTTTTTTAATTGCTTGAATGCAGATATCTTTTTTAAGCTTCATCCCAGTGATATCATGCTAATTTTTCTGCCTTTGTTTCATTCCGGCGGGCTTTTTATCCAGGCCGCACCAATATTTTATAAAGGGGCAACCATTATTCTCCACAGGAAATTTGACCCGCTCATGATTTACAACGATATTGAAAAATATCAAGTAACCAAATTTTTGGGCGTTCCTACAGTATACAGAGAATTATTAAAGGTTGACCCAAAAAAGAGAAAAGATATTTCTTCTTTAATAGTTTGCGCCGGTGGGGGTGAAAAACTCACTGAAGACTTGATCAAACAATGTGAAGAGGCAGGGCTTGCCTTTCGCCAAATCATGGGCCAGACTGAGACATCTATTTTATTGTGGGCGTCGGAAGATGACCCTTCGAAAAAGCCGGGTACTGTAGGACGGCCTGTATTTCATGCAGAGGTTTCCATTCTGGATGAACGGGGAAAAGTAGCAAAACCGGGTGAAATAGGTGAGATTGTTGTCCGGGGATCTATCATGATGAAAGAATATTGGCAGGACCCTGTGAAAACAGAAGAGACCATTAAGAACGGGTACCTTCATACAGGAGACCTCGCCCGTATGGATGAAGATGGGTTCTTTTATTTGGTTGGAAGAGCAGGGGATATGTATATTTCTGGAGGAGAAAATGTATATCCGGCAGAGGTTGAAAAAATACTCAAACTTCATCCGGGAATTGAAGATGTGGCAGTTAAGGGGATGGCAGATGATACCTGGGGTGAAACAGGACATGCTTTTGTCATTCCATCGCCAGGTGTTTCCTTAACACAAAATGATGTTATTGCCATGTGTCATGGCAAACTTGCAAAATATAAATGGCCTAAAAAAGTGATTTTTAAATCACAGTTTCCACGAACCTCTCTTGGTAAGGTAAGAAAAGGAGAGCTTTCATAAGGAATGGAAATTTATTAAATGGTCGTTTCTGAGTTCAATAAAATGGGCAAACATAAAGAAAAGGTTTAATAATTTTAGGTGAGAATAAAATGGTTTCAACGCATGCACGGATTTTAGTTGTAGATGATGATGAAGCTATCAGGGATGCCTTAAAAGAGATACTTGAGGACGATTATGAAGTTACCTGCGTTGACAGTGGTTTAAAAGCTATTAAAGAAATTAAACATCAGTTATTCGATTTAATCTTTCTGGATATTGTGATGCCTGGAATGAATGGTATCGAAACTTTGAAACAGATAAAATCTCAAGAAAAAAATTTGGATGTTATCATGATCTCTGCTGTGGATCGCGCCCAGGAAGCCACGAATTCAATCAAACTCGGTGCATATGATTATATTACTAAACCATTTGATCATGAAATTATTTTGAACAGGGTTGAAAAGGTCTTATTAAAAAGGAATCTTGTTAAGGAAGTCGATTTCCACAGATCTCAGGCAGTTTCCGGTCAAGGGCAGACTCAAATTATAAGCAAATCAAAAAATATGACAGCGGTGTTTGAGCTGATATCAAAAGTTGCCAAGACCTCAAGCAATGTTTTGATTACAGGAGAAAGTGGAACCGGAAAAGAGTTGGTTGCACAGGAAATTCATAATGAAAGTCTTCGCAAGAATAAATCCTTTGTGGCTATTAACTGTGCTGCAATACCTGCAGAACTCATGGAAGCTGAATTGTTCGGCCATGAAAAAGGTTCCTTTACAGGTGCGCATAAACAGACCATCGGTAAATTTGAATTTGCTCACCATGGATCAATTTTCCTTGATGAGATCTCTTGCCTGAAACCTGAGTTCCAGGCAAAACTCTTAAGATTTATCCAGGAACGCGAGTTTACTCGAGTAGGCAGCCATAGAACCATTAAAGTGGACGTGAGGATCATTGCTGCTACAAACACCAGCCTGGATGAGATGGTTAGAGAAGAAAAATTTAGGGATGACCTTTATTTTAGACTCAACGTGGTTCCTGTTCTGCTACCACCTCTTCGAAACCGTAAGGGAGATATCCCGCTATTATCAGATTTCTTTTTGGATAAGTTTAATCGCCAAATGAATAGACATGTAAAAGGTTTTACCCCAGATGTCATCGCTGTATTTGAGGCTTACCCCTGGCCTGGAAATATCCGTGAACTGGAAAATCTCATCGAGCGGATGGTCGTTTTAGGTGCAGAAAAGCAGTTCATCGATGAAAAAGACCTTCCTTTTGATCTTCTGATCCATGGAGAATCTATAAAAGGGACCCAAAAAGGTATCGGGGAAAGCAAAGGGTTGATTCAGGCCCGCCATTCTTTTGAACGCCTTTATATCCTGCGAGCCCTTCAGAACTGTCGGTGGAATCAGACGTTGACTGCAAATTTATTAGGTATCCACAGAAATACCCTTATCCAGAAAATGAAAACATTAAATCTTAACCGGGGTCGGAATGAAGTCTAATGCAGGCGTTGCGGCAGGCTGACTGAAAAGCAGCTGCCCTTACCTTCTTGACTTTTTGCTTCTATTTGTCCCTGATGTTCTGAGATTACCTTATGGGTGATGGCCAGACCCAGTCCGGTTCCTTTGGCCTTGGTTGTAAAAAATGGATTAAAAATATTTTGACCCTGTTCGGGTGAAAACCCATGACCGGTATCCTTGAAATCTATGGTAATCATTTCATCGTTACAGGATGCCTGGATGCTAATAGTCCCACCATCAGGCATTGCCTGTGCACCATTTTGCATGAGATTAACAAATACTTTTTCAAGCTGATTTTCATCTGCCATTACTTTAGGAAGAACCTTTGGAATATCACATCGGCAGTTAATGTTGTTTTCTTTTAGATTTGTTTCGAGTAATTCAACGCTTTGGTTTAGTAATTCTGGAATTTTTATATGTTTGAAATCGTATTTTGGCGGCCTGGACAACTCTAAAAGTTCTTCAACAAGCGTATTGAGGCGATTGATTTCTCTGGGAACCGTTCTTTGAAATTTTTCTAAGAATCCGGGTTTTTCAATTTTCTTTGGCAGCAGCGCCACAAAGGTTTTAATAGCAGAAAGTGGATTTCGAATTTCATGGGCCATACCTGCAGCAAGAGTACCTAAGTCTGCGAGACGCTGTGCCTGACGGATTTGAGCTTCAAGTTTTTTTAGCTTGGTAATATCATTAAGGTTGAATATAAGTTGTCTTGGCATTTTTTTATCCGATTCAAGGACACCAGTGCCTGTCAGGACCATCCGAGTCTCTTCGTCCTTTTGCAGATGGATTTCACGCTGGCTGCTGCCAGAAGGGTTTTCAAGGGATTGCCGGATATAATCTGCAAACTGTATGTCTGAATCAAAAAGTTCTAAAACATGGCTGCCTTTCACTATAGAATTCTGCGGAATACCTAAAATTGCATGGGCAGCCGGGTTGATAGTTGTGATGATTCCATCCATATCAACGGCTAAAAGGCCATCACTCATTGTCGCCAATATCTTTTCAGCATATTGCTGTAATTGTTTAATTTCTATGAGTTGATTTTCTAACTGCTGTTTTTGAGTAAGAATTTCCTGGATCATAACAGAAAAATTGGTTGCCAGAATTTCTACTTCATCTCGGGTGTGAATGGATATTTTTTGATCCAAATTGCCCTGGGCTGCATCAATAGTTGATTTGACTAAAGTTTCAAGGGGCTTAGTCACTCGTTGAGCAGACCAGTTGGAGGTTAAGATGCCACTAACAAGGGCAACACACCCCAGTATAAAAATACTCCAAAGAGTTTGGCGGATCTGCAGATACATCAGCTCAAGAGATAAGCAGACCCGTATAGTCCCCCACCGATCGTTAGAATCTGGAAGGTAAACAGGTACAGCAATGGCCATAACCTTTGTACCTCCAGATTCAGGAACATGCACCTTAATAAAAGGTTCTTTTTCTGCTACAGCCCTCAGGCTGATGGTATCGGTCAGAATTTTATTCTGCAGATCGGGTCTTCTGCTGTAACCGGCAACCCTTCCTTCCTTGTCATGGACAATTACATAAATGATATCAGGGTTATTGACAGCTTGATTCGCTAATTTTTCCAGAGCCACATAATTATAAGTGATCAAGTGATCTACAGATATAGCAGCAAGATTTCTTGCAATGGCCAATCCCTGCTTTTCAATTCTGGCTTTGATTGTTTGGGTTTGAAGTATTCCTAAGACCAGGGCAAGGGTAGTCAGCAAAGCCAAGAGCATAATTGAGGTAATTAAAATAAATCGATTGCGAAGAGAGAAAAACCCCGGTTTTTTAAATGTCCCTTCTTTGCCCTGGAAGGCATCAGTATGTTTTTTTTCCGGATGCAAGCGATTCCTTTATATAGGGCACATGGAAAATATAAAATCCTGCGCTCTATTCGTGTATTTTAATATGTCCATGCGCTTAAATTTACTCATTTTGTGAGTCAAGATTCAGCCAGATCTGATTCAGTGGCATTGTATGAGCACCAAGGGCACTGACTTTAACAGATTTAACATAAGGTTGATATACCCGATCCACACTCATATAAAAAAGCGGGATCAGGGGGGCTGATTCTATTATAACAGCTTCGATTTTTTGATACATCTTTGCCCGGTTAACAGGATCTATAATTTTTCTGGCAGTTAACAGCAATGCGTCTACAGTTTTATCTTGAAAGTTCATAAAATTGGTGGGTGATTCAGAAGCAAAAAGGGAATATAAAAAACTGTCTGGATCAGGCATGTCTGCAAACCAGGCATATCGATAAATCTGGACAGCATCTGATCTTAAATAGGCTTCAAATTTTTTCCAATCCGTAATATATTTTACCCTGGCCTTTATGCCAATTCTGGCCCAGAAGTCTTTTATTATAGCCATCTCATGCTCTACCCTTGGCGTATGGATAGTTGATACAATCTCCAGTTCAGGATGATCCACCAAGATCTTTTTAAAAGATTGATTTAAGTGTTGACGGGCAAGATCTGAATTATTGTTTTCTATTTGGTTCAAAGGTGTATACCCCAGCATTCCCGGCGGCAGGATAGTTTTTGCAATGTCAAATCTGCCTTTATAAACAGTGTTGACAAATGTTTGACGATCAATAGCTATGGAAAGAGCCTTTCGAAGATCAGGATTTGAAAGATTGGGATGATTCAGATTCATCCCGTAAAAAAACAAGCTTAATGAGGGCCTGTGAAACCACTGGAGCCCTTTTTTATTCGCAAGCTTTTGCCTGCGGTCCTCATAGACAGCCATTTCTTCAAGATTGCCATTCTCGAAATCAGCCAGCACCATGGGGTCTTGTCCTCCAGGGTAAATTTTGTAGTGAATGGCCTCAAGAAGAGCTGGGTTTCCAAAATAGTCTTTAAACCGTTTAAGGCGGATGATTTTTTTATTGTCCCAGCCTACAAAGCTGAAAGGGCCAGACCCCACAGGATGCTTTCCAAATTCATTTCCAAGTTTAACCACTTCTTTTTTAGGAACAATAGCTGCTTGGTACATGCCCAATGCAGTAAGGAAAGGCACATGAGATTCTTGAAGGCGAATCTGGAAAATCAGGGCATTTATTATTTCCAACCCCGGAACCCTTTCAGATGCTCTGGCCCTGTATTCGTTAGCGCCGACTATTTTAAGCAAATGGGGCAGTACAGCAGGCGCAGGGTCTGCTCTCAAAAGTCTTTTGATGGAAAACATCACATCATCAGATGTGACAGGGTCCAAGTTATGAAAGCGAGCGTTTTTTCTTAATGTAAACCGGTAGACTTTCCCCTTTTCTTTTACCTGCCATGTTTCAGCCAGGGCAGGCAGAATTGTAAGATAAGGATCAAACCGGACAAGTCCATCAAAGATCTGGTGTACAATAGCTTCCCCATAGTTATCCTGAATATATGCAGGATCAAGGGTGGCAGGGTTGTTTCGCAGAGGTGCCCGATAAATGCCACCTTGAATGGGTGTCGTATTGGAGGGAGTGCTTTGAACCTTTTCTTTTTCTTCCTGGTTTGTGCAGCCTGGCAGGAAAACGAGATAAAGAGTAAAAAAGATAGTAAAAAAGATAGTAAAAAAGAGATAAGATAGAATAGAACGGTTCATTTTCCCTCCTTTCTGGTATGTATTTGAAAAAAATTACCATAGGAGAATGCGATAAGCAAGTATACTAAATTTTGAATGATGGTTACTTTTAAATCTTAACTGTCTGATATAAAATAAAAAGCACGGTAAAAAAGATACCGTGCCTTTTAGAACCGAAATTATCAACCGGTCATTTTTTAAAAATTTTATTAAGGTCCACCGCCACCGGAAGCCAGGACGGGTATTGCATATCCAGCAATTAAAACACCAATAACAAACGCGGAAATCAGAAAATTTTTCATAATTTTTCTCCTTTTTTATCCCCTTTGGTTAAAAGCACGAAATATTTGCTATCCTATTGGCTATTAGAATAGCAAGGCTGGGACCAACAGGTTAAATTAATATAAAATATTTTATAACCTATTTAAATAAAAAGATTTTTTTAAAATATATTCGAATTAAGCGAAAAACATTTATAAGAAAATGCACATTCCCATGTGCAGGGAAAATCACAAATCGGGAAAAATCTAATTTTTTTTTCTTTTTTTGAAATTTTTGGTATTGCCAGTTCTCTGTTTTACACATTTTGCACATATTTATATGCAAAATGTATCAAATTGTAGGCACTTGTTTTTCCCTTAAATTTCAAATAGTTATGCACGTAAGTGATTGTTGGCGCCCTCCTCGCCTATGAATTTGTGCATTTTATTAACACTTAGTTAATTACAATTAATTCTAAAATCGTATTTTAAGCTTTAAATTCAGATAGATAACAACTTGGTTGTCGTTGAAACCGCTTGGTACATTTATTGCTGATAGTGCTTTCGGGCTCTCAGTGTTGTGAATATTTAAAAGTTCTATACTTTAATATAACAAAGAAAGGAATTTTTTTGGATAAATTACATGCGACAAATATACCGGGAAATTTTCGATCAGATCAAGAAATTGAAGAAGAATTCTGGACAGAGCATTCAGGAATTAAATCTGAAAATCATGCTCCGGCTGCTAAAAAGAATAAGGCTTTTCCTTTAATACCGGATCATTTTGATTTTTTGAGGGAGGATCAATCCCGATTCTATGATTCTTTACCTTTAGGGTATCTGTGTCTTGATGAAAAAGGGTTTATTAAAAGTGCAAATTCAACTGCGGTTGAAATGTTAGGGGTTGAAAAAAATAATTTTATCAATACGGGTTTTATCAATTATATTTTCAAAGAAGATCGAAAAAAATTTAAATTCGACAAAAACAATCTATCACATTTATCCTCTCAATCTTTTGATATTCGATTAAAAAAAGGGCAATCCTCGTTTTGGGTTAATGTAAATATTTTTTTTGAAGAAGTTTTTTTTTTTCTAATAAACAGATAAAAATAATATTCTGCGATATAAGTGAATTAAAACAGACCCGAGAAGAAAATTCAAAACTTAAACAGATCCTTCAGCAAACACAAAAAATGGAGGCTATAGGTGAACTTTCAAGTGGTATCGTCCATGATTTTAACAATATCCTCCACCCCATTATTGGCAGCCTTGAAATACTGCTGGAAGATACAGCCAATAATAGAAAGCTTCAAAAAACTGTTAAAAATATTCTTAATGGTGCGAACATGGCAAGTAATCTAGTTGAGCAAATTCTTAGTATCAGCCACAAAACCGATTTTAATGTAAAACCGGTAAAAATTCAGCCAATTATTAGAGAGGTTTTAAAGTTGAACCGTTCAACTATACCGCCTGATATAAAAATTATCCAGACCATAGACAATGAGTGCGACCCTGTTCTGGTAAACCCGACTCACATCCATCAGATTGTGATGAACCTTATTACTAATGCGGTTCATGCAATGGGGCAAGATGGCGGGATTCTGGATGTGACACTAAAGCAATTTGAAGTCTCAGTAGATGAACCCAGTAAGCTGATGCTCAATCCTGGCTCGTATGCATGTTTAGGTATTGCGGATACAGGAGGGGGGATAGATTCTTCAATTAAAAATATGATATTCGAGCCTCTTTTTACCACTAAAAAAACAGGGACTGGACTCGGCCTTTCCGTTATTTCCAGTATTGTAAAAAAATATGACGGAAATATTAATTTTTTCAGTATGCCGGGACAGGGGAGCCTTTTTCAGGTGTTTATTCCCTCAAGCCCGACGCCTTTTCATGCGGATCCATTTGTCCGGGGTAAACAAAAACCCCTTCACGGTTGTGAATCAATCCTCTTTGTTGATGATGATCCGTTTATTGTCGATGTACAAAAAGAGATCCTGAAAACAAATGGGTATAGCGTCACATCTTTTATAAACAGCATCGGTGCATTTAATAAATTTAAGGTTAATCCCAACGCTTTTGACCTGATTGTTTGTGATATGACAATGCCTAACTTGACCGGTCTGGCACTGGCAGTAAAAATTAAAAAGATTAGGCAGAACATTCCGATTATCATTTGTACAGGGTTTAGTGAGCAGATAAATGAAAAAAATTATAAGAATATGGATATTGATGGTTTTTTAATGAAGCCTGTAAAAAAAGAAAAATTTTTAAAATTGATCCGCCATCTTTTGGATAATCAATAAAGCCAGCTTTTTGCAAAAAGGCATCATAAGAATCTACCCGGATATTTCATGAGTTTAATCGCTTAAAAAAAATCGCCATTTACAGAACATATTATCCGGGTGGGGGTCAGGGGGGGCAAATATGCAATCCACATTGATGCGATCATCGATCACTTTTGCAAAACTTTCAAATTCTTTTTTGTGCATATGTTTGCAGACGTATTCTTTCTGACCACGCTTAAGGCGGGCTTTTTGTGTGGGGCACGATGGTACGGTAAGGATGACCTCATCTTTTTTTTCTTTAAAATGATAGCCTACAAGAATACACCATGGAAATAGTTTTAATGCTTGTACAAATCCAATCAGACCATTTTTTGAAATATCAAATTTTTCTTTAAGATCTTTGGCAGCATGGCCTGCCACTGTGTCCCAAACCTCCTCATTAAGTTTTTCTGCTGTTGCCTGATCAAATTTTTCAGTGGTTTTAATAAACCAGAATGCATCCATAACCCTGTAGTTCCATAAAAGGAATTTAATATAAGACTGAAGTTCTTCTTTGTTCATATCTTCAAAAATGTCTAAATCCATAAGATACCCTTGTTTTTTCAAAGTTGATTGTTTTTTAAGAGCTATTCAAATCAATGTTATATTTATTTCTTATTACAATATTCCCTTTCGTGTCTATCTTTTCCTTGGTAGTGTTAAATATTTTCGCATTTTTGTTTTAAAAACTGTATAGTCAATACATATAAAATTATAGGCTTGCCTATTTTAAAAAGATAATTATCACAGATCAGGTAACTATTTTACAGGAGAGAAAAATATGCCGCTATCGTTCAGATCTCAAAGCCATGGCAACATAGCTTTTGGATTTTTTAATATTGAGTCGGATATGCTGCTTTTGGAAAATCATTTCTTTTTTGCAGATAAATTTTGTGACTGGATAAAGACAATGGCAAATGAGGATGATGCTGGATTAAAAAAATTTGAGTATCAAGTGTATACCATTTCTGATCCAAATGATGTCGGTGATTTGATGGGTGCAATTCATGGGATCCGGTTTAAAGGATTTATCGGTGAACTGTATAAGTTATTTCCTTTTCCAGCAGATCCAAAAGATTTTAAGCAGAATCCAAAAGGATATCAGACACAAGATGTAGTTAAATCTCAAATTGAAGGAATTTCAAAAAAGACCAAAATTTTTATTGAATTTTTACCTGAGGAAAAGGTCTGTATCGGCCCCTATTTGTTTGAGAAAAGTGTGCTTTATGAGCTAATACAATATGTATGGCAGGGTGGGTATCCTCTCTGGAAAAATGAGGTAAGACCTCAATATGTTGTTGAAATGAAAAAGTGTATTCAAAAAACAAACAACATCTTTTTTAAAGGGGTGTTTTCATAATAAAAAATTTGATGTATGGTAAGAAAAATTTAAATTTAAGTTAGAAAGGAAAAGTATATGCCGATAGCAGATAAGATGGTCAAAATGGTTGAAGCAGCATCCATGATTCGAAAGATGTTTGAAGAAGGAATTCAGATGAAAGAAAAGCATGGCGCGGATAACGTATTCGACTTTTCTCTTGGAAA
>JAAEKY010000200.1 GCA_024227235.1 Desulfobacteraceae bacterium
AGCCGTTTCCGGCAAGGTTTCATTAACGATTAAAAATTTCGATAGTTTTTCCTTCCATTGGGACAGCAAACTTACCTTGTGAACCAAGATAAGCGTATTGATCTTTCTTTCGGCAATCAGCTTTATGGCCACGACGGTTTTGCCAAAAGCTGTTGCCCCTGACAGTATTCCGGTATCATGATGCAAAAGGTGATCGAGGGCCAAGGGCTGTTCATCTCTTAAATGGCCATTGAATTTAACATCAATTTTTTTGCCCCTATTGGTTTTATCGATAAAATGAACATCAATGCCAAATTGTTCTAATTCAGTGAATAGGTCAATTGCACACCCTCTCGGCAAACACAGATAATCCATTGTTTCATCCGCGCAGGAGATGACTCTCGGGTGTCCATAGGTTGACAAGCGCATGGCTTGGTGTTTGTAAAACATTGGATTTTTAAAAGACGCCAATCTTTTTAGACGATTCAATGCCCTTTGGGATATTGCCGTTTTTGGAATAAACAGCATATTTGCCTTCACGATATTG
>JAAEKY010000201.1 GCA_024227235.1 Desulfobacteraceae bacterium
GCTTATAGCAGCAATTTTGATGTTGATAAGTGGGTTACTTATTTTTTCTATACTAGGGAAGAATCCTGTAATTGCTTTCCATGCATTCTTTATTGAACCGATAAATGATTTATACGGCTTAGGAGAACTCATTATAAAAGCTTCTCCTCTTATGCTTATAGGTGTCGGTCTTGCCATCGGCTTTAAAGCAAATATCTGGAATATCGGTGCTGAAGGCCAATTGGCAATGGGCGCGATTTTTGGCGGCGGAGTCGCATTATATTTTAATGACAGCACAAGTGTTTTCATTCTTCCGGGCATGTTTATAGGTGGTGTTGCAGGTGGTATGCTCTGGGCAGCTATTCCGGCATTTTTAAAAATCAGATTCAATGCCAATGAAATTTTAGTAAGTCTGATGCTCAATTATGTTGCCATACTTATTTTAAGCCTTTTAATCCATGGTCCCTGGAAAGATCCACAAGGGTATGGGTTTCCCCAGTCTGTTCTTTTTTCAGAATCTGCACTTCTCCCGATTCTGATAGAAGGTACCAGGCTCCATGCCGGGGTCATTATCTCCTTTGTCGCCATTGCAGTAGGTTGGATTTTTCTTTTACGAAGTTTTGTCGGGTACCAGATTCAGGTTTCCGGACTTGCTATA
>JAAEKY010000202.1 GCA_024227235.1 Desulfobacteraceae bacterium
CTTTTGCAATGTTCCCTGCAAAAAAACCAAAAAATTGAATTTAGAGCAATTTCAAATCGATTCCTCCTTATATTGTTTATATTTACTTTAATTTCAAGCTATTAATTGACATTTGCAAAATTTAAACGGGACACTACTGAATTTATGTTAGTGATGCATTTGCAGAGAAATAAGCCAAAAATAATCTCCAAGCGCCTATAGAGAATAATGATGGATGTTAAAATATCTATTAAAATTGCTGCCGCTATAGCAATGATATTCGGCATTGCTTATGGATTATTAGACTTGATTTATCAACCTCATTATTTGCGAATCGATGGCACCAAAGGTTTACCAAGCTGGTTCAGGTGGTTTGGGTGGATAATAAGCTCTTTAGCAGTATTTGCGTATTTGTTTATAGATTTTTACGACAGATTTTCAAAAAATCAATGTAAGGACAAGGACTTAAAAGATTAGCACTAACCTTTTCTTTCACACCGACGCGGCTTCGCCGCGCCGGTGAAGAAGTCGTTATGTTTAAATTGCGATGTCGAGCAAAAAAAGAAAACATAAAGAATTATTACGAAGCAGGATCAAACGCCTAAAGGCCATGGAGAAAGTTGATACTTGCGATAAAAATATAAAGCCACCTGTTGGGTCGGTTATGGCGGATCATGCTGTACTCGCACACAATAACACATACGGCCCTTTACCAATGTTTTATGTCGATAAGCTGGTAGTGTGTTGTGATTGTGGCACCGAAGAAATATGGACGGCTGAACAACAAAAGTGGTGGTATGAAGTCGCAAAAGGAAATATTAATTCCAAAGCTGTCAAATGTAGGGCATGCCGAAAAAAGGATAAAAAAAGAAAGGCCATAGCAAGAAAAGTTCATTTGGATGGCATAGCCTTGAAAGAAAAACAGAAAAAAACATAACATCTCGCTTGTGTGGGACGGCGAGGACCGCGCCGCCCCACAGCTCAGCGTTCGCCATAAAATTCAAAAGGGGGGCACAATGAAAAAAGCAATCAAAAACCGGGTCAAATCTCTATTTGAGCTTTGGTCGATCTATCTTTCAAATAATCAATGTCTTTTCTAACCGTTCTGTCTTTTTTTGAAAATGGGATCGAGCCACGGAAACAGCGACGCAGGTTGGTTTGAGTTTGCAAAATCCAACATTAAAAAATCCCAACGGCACAGGGCATGCTCGGCACTACTGATGATTTAAAATGTCTTTTTTTTCGTCGTTGTTTCTTTTAAATGAGATAATCTGTTGCCGGGTTTCGTTCCTCAACCCGACGGGCTGTAATTGCATGCCTCACAGCAATTCCAGGCCGGAAAACTCCGCTTAACTTAACCCGTTATAAATTGTACGCAACCGTTATCGCCTTAATTCGTGAATTTCAATCTTGCTATTTATTAAAAGGAGCTTAAAAGGAATGGCAATGACCTTCGATGAAAAACAAAAATGTTCAGAAATTTATAAATTTCTGACAAGAAAGGATGTTCCGCCAAACCAATGGAATGAAACTGCTGCAAACAAACTTTCTGAAATAGTAGCTGCTTTATTCAAATGTACTCAGCTTATTCATTTAATCCCTCGTGGACCTGGCAATGACTGGATATGGTTAGTTACAGAGGCATATGGAGTTATAAAAAGAAAATTTTCCAACAACCCCAGGGAAGTTTACGATATGTGCTTAAAGACTGGGGTCTGGTACCGCATTCGTGAAGTTGAAATTGCTTTAATAGGAGGGTAGAAAATTATGCCGAGATTTGGGCTTATAGGAATAATCATAATCATATTTATAGCTGGTTGTGCCACGCAAAATGGTTTTGAAGACTATCGATTCAATCCTTTTCAGTTTCCCTATTCTGAATATTATTTAACTGCCATTAACATTCAAGAGGCTAAAAAACCTCAAGATTTAGAAGCTTTAAGTGAATTAAACGTGTTTGGTGTTAAAATACGCATTAATAAAAATAATTTTGATGAAGTTATTAAAAACAAAGATTTGAATACACCTTTCATTTTAAAAAAGAACAATACTTTAGTTTTGCTTGCCAATTACCATCAAGATAGCTTGATGGGGTGCAAATCTAAAGTTTCCAGAGAGGCGCACAAAGATTTTTGCTCAGCTTTTAATTCTAGTAAGGAATTTAACAAAAAGCTTTTTACCTTAACCCCCAACGATATAAATAACCCTGCGCCATTAGGTGATGGTGATTTATGGATTATTCATAAAAAAGGATACGTCTTTGAACAAACAGAGGCAATATACATATATGAACTTGATAACTTAACTGCTTTTCGACAAGATTTGAACAGCAAGGCTTCTGGAGATTTTCAGATTCATATATTCCCAAAAAAAATATCGCCTAACGCAATCGAAATCATTGTATTTGGTAAAAATGTCTCTCTCATAGATGAAATTCTTTATTCAATAAACAAATCGTAATTTATAACCTTGGTTTCCAAAGGAACCGATAGGCATAGGACATGCTCGACCCGACTGATGATTTAAAATGTCCTTTTTTTTGCCAATGCTTCTTTTAAATGAGATAATCTGTTGTCGGGTTTTATTCCTCAACCCGGCCTTTATTCGAATCCTTATGGGTAGACCGTGACGAAAATGGAAGAATCCCTTAAAACCGGGCGTATCATTTTTATAACATTTCTTGGTGTATGTGCCGTAATTCTGCTTTTTGGTCTTTCACCTAACC
>JAAEKY010000203.1 GCA_024227235.1 Desulfobacteraceae bacterium
CTGGCACGATGCTCGCATTGAGCCTTATTCAGAAATATCTCTTCTGCCTGCAGCAATGGTATTTCATTATGGTCAGGCAATTTTTGAAGGATTAAAAGCATATAAAACTCCTGAAGGTGAAATTCAACTTTTCAGAGCCAGAGATAATTTTGCACGATTTAACAGATCAGCAAAAGGTATGTGTATGCCTGAAATCGATATTGATTTTGTTATGCAGGCTATGAAAAAACTTATTACAGTTGAGAAAAACTGGGTTCCAGGTTCTGATGGCACATCACTTTATATTCGTCCAACCATGATTGCAACAGATTCATTCCTTGGTGTTAGAGCTTCAAACACATACAGATTTTTTATCATACTTTCTCCTGTTGGAGCTTATTATGCTCAAGGATTTGATCCATTAAAGATATGGGTTGAAAAAGATTATGTAAGAGCTGTACGTGGTGGTGTTGGTGAATTTAAAACAGCTGGTAATTATGCTGCAAGTCTGTCAGCAGGAACTA